>DASPJQ010000279.1:0-5695 GCA_035628535.1 Flavobacteriales bacterium
ATCCCTAACCCTTTACTATTCTTATGGTAAGAGGTATTGCATCTTTTACAAATACAGTCATAAAATAAATGCCGTTTGCCAGCGAGGAAAGTTCCGGCTGGGCAGTATTTTCAAAAACGCCTACCTGTTTTCCGCTGCAATCGTTAATGCAAATTCTAACAATGGCTTTGGGTGACGAAACTGTTACGCCTTGCGAAAACGGATTGGGATAAACCCGAACGTTAAACTCATTGGGATTGGTTTCCTGCACCCCGTTTACATCCAACTGGCTGGAAACGGTGGTATTTTGCATATAGGTTGTATCGCAATTGATCACCCATAGATCGCTGACACCGTACATTTCCTGTGAAGTGCCAAAAATGGTGAAATAACCAATGGCGTTGGTTACAACACTGTTTGCATAATCATCGTCAGCTGTACCCCAGGTGCCGCCCCTTGGCGACCAGTAACCATCAATGAACTGGTATAAAACCGCATCAAAACCGCCATATCCGTATGATTTGGTATTTCCCAAAATGTAGTTGTATCCTCCAAAACACAATATATCGGTACAGTGTTCCTCAGCCGAACCGCCAAGAATAAAATCAAGTGTTGTTGCCTTTGTGTTCCGTTCAATAATTTTTCCCACCATTGAAAAATCACCCCCGGCAGTGGAGTCGGTAGTGGCGCCAATGAGGTAATGCTGGAACTGGCTTTTGGTAATGGCATTGAACTGGTGGTTATACGCCAAACCGAATTTATAGTCACCAATAGTTCCTCCTGAAATTTTTTGTTCAAGCAACCATCCCCTTGTTTTACCATTGGATCCTGTTGTAATACCGCAAACCACCAATGTATCGGTATTGCGCATCATAAAATCGGTAAAAATATCATCGGTCGGGCCGCCAAACGTTGAAAACTGGAGTGAATCACCTGCATCGGTGAATTTAAACAGCATACCGTCTTTCATTGCCCCGGTTCCGCCATACGTATAACCGCATACCATATATGTTCCCAAATCACATTTAAGTATTTTGGCCGGAACATCCCATTCACTGGTTCCAAAGGCTTTTTCCCATTGCAGGTTCCCGTCATTGTCAACTTTAATGATTTTTACATCGTATCCTTTGGCCGGGCCGTTATAGGAATTGCATACAATGTAAATGGAGGAATCAACATCAAAAAACATATCCATAGCGTCATCAACACCACTGCCACCGTAAAACTTACTCCACAGGATTGATCCTTGCTTATCAAGTTTAATCAAATAAGCCTGGCTTGACATCGATATAAAAGCCGAAGAGGTACCTACTGCATAAATGGTAGAATCTGAAAGCACAATGCCCGTTTTACCCGTTTCAACCTCGTAGGTGCCGTACAAGCGGTTGAGCGTGTCCTGGGTTTTGCCGGCCAGGCACAGTAAGAACAGTATAAGGGTAATGAAGAATGAATGCGCGCGCATTATTATAATTTTATAACTTTAAAAACAAATTGAACCAACATGATCAGAGCCAATGACCCTAACCGCAAATCCTGGGTAAATATACCTCAAAATTCTGATTTCCCTATGCAAAATTTACCCTTCGGTGTATTTAAAACCGAGAACGAGCCGGCAAGGGTTGGTGTGGCCATTGGAAATAAAATACTTGATTTGAAAGCCGTGCACGTTTTGGGATATTTTCCCAACCAGCCTTATACGCAGGACGACCTGGCAGCCGGCAACCTGAACGGAATTATGCGGCTGGGTAAAGAACTGGTGCGTGAGTTCAGGAACCGTATTTCTGATTTATTGCTTGAAAACAACGGGGAATTACGGGATAACGCCCACCATGTTGAACAGGTTCTGATTGACCAGGCCGATGCCACCATGCTTTTTCCTGTTAACGTTGGCGACTATACCGATTTTTACAGCAGCATTGAACACGCAACCAACGTAGGCATGATGTTCAGGGATCCGGCCAATGCCTTACTGCCAAACTGGAAGCATATACCGGTTGGTTATCATGGCCGTTCATCAAGCCTTATTGTTTCAGGTGAACCAATTCATCGGCCCAAAGGTCAAACCAAACCGGCCGATTCGGAAATACCTGTTTTTGGCCCGTGTAAATTACTTGACTTTGAGCTTGAAACCGGTTTTTTCACCTTCCAGGGTAAACCCCTGGGGCAAAGCATAAGCACAAAAGAAGCTGATGAATATATTTTTGGCCTGGTGTTGCTGAATGACTGGAGCGCACGTGACATCCAAACCTGGGAATATGTGCCGTTAGGTCCTTTTCTTGCCAAAAATTTTGCAACCAGCATAAGTCCCTGGGTAGTTACCCTTGACGCCCTGGAACCTTTCAGGACTGATGGACCGGTACAGGAAACAAAAGTATTGCCCTATCTTGAATTTGAAGGGCAAAAAAACATTGATGTAAAACTGGAAGTGCTTATTCAAACACCTGATGGAACTGAAAACAGTATATGCCATTCCAATTTCAAATACATGTACTGGAACATGAACCAGCAGTTGGCGCACCATACCGTGAACGGTTGCAACATACGCAATGGCGACCTCATGGGATCGGGAACCATAAGCGGAAAAGATAAAAACTCATACGGTTCAATGCTTGAGCTAACCTGGAAGGGCACACAACCCCTAAAAATGAAAGACGGGAGCGAACGTAAATTCATCAATGACGGTGATACGGTTATTATGCGCGGTTATTGTGAAAACAATGGTGTGCGCATTGGATTTGGAGAAGTAAAGACAACGGTTTTACCTGCGCTTTAATTGAAACGTGGCAAAAGGACGAAGAAGAAAGCGAAGAACTGAGAACAAGGATAGAAAACAAAGCATAGAGAAGAGCGAAGCAGAGAACATCTATGAAACGCGCAATACCATCTCATACGCACACCCCTGATAATGCTGACGAGCGCGACTTTAAACAGCGCTGGCAACATCATGACAAGCTTTGCTTTGTAACGACAAATAACGAATACGCATTAACAAACCACGAATAGCTGACAACCGAAACTGTGATTGATTTAGAAAAAGAACGGAAAGATATTTTAAATGCGTACCGGGCATTGTTACGTTCGTTTAAAACACCGCGTACTGCCGAGGAAAATAAAACTATTCGCAAGGCTTTTAACCTGGCGGTTGAAGCGCATAAAAACATGCGCAGGAAATCGGGTGAACCGTATATTTTTCATCCAATAGCCGTTGCCCGTATTTGTGCCGAAGAAATAGGACTTGGCACAACTTCGGTTATTTCGGCCCTGTTGCACGATACCGTTGAAGATACTGATGTGACCCTGGAAGATGTGGAAGCCATGTTCGGCAAAAAAGTGGCGCGAATCATTGATGGCCTTACAAAAATTTCGGGTGTAGTTGACCACAACATTTCCATACAGGCTGAAAATTTCAGGAAAGTGTTGCTAACGCTGAGCGATGATGTGCGTGTTATTTTGATTAAGCTGGCTGACCGTTTGCACAACATGCGCACCCTCGGCAGTATGAATAAGGAGAAACAGTTGAAAATTGCTTCGGAGACCGAATACCTATACGCCCCCCTCGCCCACCGCCTGGGATTAAATGCCATTAAAACTGAACTTGAGGACCTGGCCCTTAAATACCGTTTTCCCGAGGAGTATGCCGCTATTGAATCACAGTTAAAGAAAACGCAGGCTGTACGAAACCGGTTTATCACCAGCTTTTCAAACCCTATAAAAAAAGCCCTCGACAAGGAAGGTATACGGTATGAAATGAAAGCCCGTACCAAGTCGGTGTTCAGCATATGGAAAAAAATACATAAAAAAAATATTCCCTTTGAAGAGATTTATGATGTGTTTGCTTTGCGTTTTATCATTGAAAGCGAACCCGAGCGTGAAAAAACCGATTGCTGGCAGGTGTATTCCATTGTAACTGATTTTTACCAACCCAGTCCCGACCGCCTGCGCGACTGGATATCCATGCCCAAGGCCAACGGTTATGAATCGTTGCATACAACGGTAATGAGCCCCACCGGTAAATGGGTGGAAGTTCAAATACGCACCAGGCGTATGGATGAAATTGCCGAGCGCGGGTATGCTGCGCATTGGGTATATAAGGGTGATAACAGTTCGGAAAGCGGGCTTGAATCATGGCTTACAAAAATCCGGGAATTGCTGGAAAACCCTACGCCCGATGCCATTGAATTTCTGGATGATTTTAAACTGAATTTATTCAGCGAAGAAATATTTGTGTTTACGCCAAAAGGCGATTTGAAAAACATGCCTGGCGGCTCAACCGCCCTGGATTTTGCTTTTGATATCCATACCCAAATCGGTCAGAAATGCATCGGTGCAAAAATCAACAATAAACTGGTGCCAATAAGCCATGTGCTAAAAAGTGGCGACCAGGTTGAAATCATTACCAGCAACAAGCAAACACCAAAAGAAGACTGGCTGAAATTTGTGGCTACCGCCCGGGCAAAGGCAAAAATAAAAGACGCATTAAAAGAAGAGAAAAAGCAGATTGCGGCTGAAGGAAAAGTGATACTTGAAAAGAAAATGAAAGACCTGCACGTTGTTGTAAATGATAAAAACATTCGTGCGTTTGAAGAATATTTTAAAGTATTGAATTCGCATGAACTGCATTACCAGGTTGCAAAAAAACAAATTGACCTTAATTCCATAAAAGATTACGAAATACGCAATGGCGATATTATTTTTAAACAGGTAGAGGCCAAACAGCCAACCCTTGAAGACCTGGTGGTAACCACGCGCGGTAAAAACGATACGTTGATTATTGGTGACGACACCACCCGGTTGGATTACAAGCTGGCACCGTGCTGCAACCCCATTTCGGGTGACGATGTGTTTGGGTTCATTACCATAAACGAAGGCATTAAAATACACCGTGTCAACTGCCCCAATGCCGTTCAATTGATGAGCAACTACGGTTACCGGGTTGTTAAAGCGCGGTGGAAAAGCCAGCAGATGCTTGAGTTCCTGGCGGGTGTTAAATTCAGGGGTATTGACCAGGTGGGTTTGGTGAATACCATTACCAACGTGATTTCAAAACAGCTTAACATCAATATGCGTTCCATCAGTTTTGAAACCAATGACGGTCTTTTTGAAGGGGTTATTTTCCTGTTTGTTCATGACACTTCGCATCTTGATAAGTTGATCAAGGCATTAAAAGAGGTGAATGGCGTTACGCAGGTCGAACGAATTGATAGTTAAGCGTGCGAAAATGCAAGCTGCCGATATAATTTACTTTATTTATACCCTGACTGCTATAGGAATTTCAAGTGTGTTTTATCAACAAGCCCGTAAAAAATGCTCAACACTTAACTTATGGACATTTATCGGTTTTTGCAGCGTGGTTCTTCCACTGCTTATTATTTCTCTTTTAATATGCCACTGCTTTTGAAAACAATGTTGTAAAACACCGTGACGCAATTCCCATAGAACTAATGCTAAATTATTCGGTCGCATTGTGCGTATGCATCATTTCCCTGGCGGTTCTTTATAAGCAGGGCAGAAAAAACCGGAAAGATGAAGCCGTTATTGATAATTGATGTAAGTTATCGTGCATTTTTCTGATCAAACAATCTAAAATCAAAAAACTCAAATCATAAATATCTCTTGTGTATTTTATTGATCATTCGGATTTGAGTCTCTGTAAAATTCTTTTAATCAACAACTTACATGTTTTAAAATTCATCCTAAAAATGCCGATCTCCCAAAC
>DASPJQ010000280.1:0-3170 GCA_035628535.1 Flavobacteriales bacterium
CATATTGATGGTGACAAACGTATCAATGTACCTTGTGAGCATTGGTTGGTACGGTAACAGCATGACTGAAAGCAATTGGGCCATGACCATGATTACCTTTCTGTTTATTTTAAGTTTAATCATTAGTTTTGTTTTTCGCGATTGGATTTTCCCCCTGGTCATTGGCTGGGGTGTCTCAGGCATATCCGTTGCCAACCGTTACCTGTACAGCGAACTGGCCTACTTTGCCGTATTTATTGCGTGTGCTTTAATGGCCTGGGGACTTGCCATGGCTATTTACCGCTATGGACAATACCCTAAAGAATATTTACGCAGGAAAAAAAACAACCAGTTCAGGCATTTTTGGAATTGATGATCACCTGGAACATATAAAGCTTAAGCCAATAAAACGACTGCAATCGTCTCATCTGTAGTTAATTAAGGAGGCTCTTCGCATAGAATTACAATAATCCCATTGAATTGGAAAATAAATGATCTCATAATTCCTTAATTTTAGGTCATGAGAAAATTTTTACTGAGCGCTTTTATAATCGGAACGGGTTTAGTCAAAGCCCAAACCGTTGCCAATGATTGGACGTTGACCGATTGCTCCACAAGTACAACTTATAATCTTTTTTCAATGCTGGACAATGAAGAGGTGGTGGTAATGGAATTTGCTATGGGTTGTGGTACCTGTACAAATGCTGCTGGTTATTTAATGGACCTGAAAAACGATTATGACATATCACATCCCGGAAAAGTGAAATTCTTTTATATGGATTACTGGACGGGAAACGATTGTGCAACCGATGTGGTTCCGGTTGTGGCTCCATACGCTTTTACGGCCGCATTTGAACATTGTAGTCCCGAAAAGTCATATTACATGTCAGGATCGCCTATGCCTGCCATTGTTATTGTTGGTGGCAGTAATCACCTGGTGCTTTCTGAAAAAAACAGTTGGTCAAATTCCGACACGGCCAGTATTAAAGCAACTATTGATAATTTTTTTGCAACTGTTGGGCAAAATGAGGTTGCTGTTTCTGATAAAATTAGTTTTGTTTATCCGAACCCTGGTAACGGGCAGTTTAATTTAATGGTTGAATGGTCGGCCAATGAACCGGCTGACATTTCCATTACCGATTTAACAGGTAAGGTAGTTCATACGCTTATTAACCAAAACCTGGTTGAGGGCACCCAACAACTTGCCATCAATGCTTCGTTCCTTTCCGAAGGAAATTATAGTGTAACAATCAGGTCGGCAACTGGTATGAAAAACCTTTTGTTAATTATCAAAAAATAGTGTATGAAGAAATTTTTTACCCTTGCATTTTTAACTGTTGGAATTTTCACTAACGCCCAAACATTCACGCTTACACCGGGAAACACTGATACCGTAGATGCGCCATTAAATACTTTGACAATTTTTGATATTTATCCGAACAACATTACAGCTTCACCCATTTTGTTTAAGTGGACAAAAGTGTCGGTTTCGCTTCCGGTTGGATGGGATTATGCGCTTTGCGATTACGGACATTGTTATACCGGTATTCCTGCAAACGGTACCATGGATACAGTTGACGCGGGTGACCCCGGTCTATTGGGTTTAAATATCAATCCGTATTCAGTAATTGGTCAGGGTATTGTACGCTTGTATGTGTATGATGCTGCATTTCCTTCAGATGGCGACACGGTAACCTGGGTGGTAAATGCCGGCACGGTTTCGGTAAATGAAGCCTCCCGTTCCTGGGACGCTGTTTCGGTTTACCCGAATCCGGCAAGCTCCGTTGTTTCGCTTTCAAACATTCCAGGTTCGTGTATGATTGTTTTAACCGATATTGCAGGTAAAATAATTGCGAAACAAACTGTAAATGGCGGCAACGTTTCCTTTGACGTGCTTACACTGAAACAAGGTTTATATACAATAACGATTACCGAAAACGGGCAAATTATTTCACACAAAAAATTCATTGTAGGGCGTTAGTTGGTCCAGTCATGCGTTTTGTTACAGTTCTGATTCTTTTATATGCCTTCAACGGGTTTGGCAATACCGTAATAAAAAAACTTTATATCAATCGTGGACTTTTTGTAACTGTTAAAGGGACCACTTTTGCGTATACTGCTTTCAACGAAACTTCTTCGTTCAACCAGACCAATGTATGTTTTTACCTGAAAGCGGGCGATACGCTTGTTTTATGGGTAAAAAACAACGATACCGTTCAGCACGGGTTCAAATTCAAAGGTGTGACAAGCGGTTATACCATAAACCCAACCGATTCCATTGCCGATACGCTTATTTACGGGCAACGCAGCATCCATGTTTTTTATGACCACTTGAATTACCCTGACAATAAAAATGAGGGCCTGGCGGGTTTTATTGCGGTTTACAGCGGCTCTGTTAATCAATGTTACAAGTGGAATATGAAAGAACATCAAAGCCGTTATAACGATACTCTTTCAATGGGCATGCCGGTTAACTGGAATAATTATGCTCCGGATTTTTTTACCATTAACGAAAAAAGTTATGCCGATCTCCAGTTGGATACGAATGCAAAAGTAACTGCCGGTATGGGTGATACGGTTTATATTTATGTGGCCAACACGGGCCAAAGCATGCACTCGTTGCACTTTCACGGGTTCCACAGTGAAACCGTTTATGAAGATGCCAAAATCATTCAAAACGGTTGGATCAAGGATACCTGGGGACTGTTTTCAATGGATGCAGTTGTTTTGCGCATGGTTCCTGATAAAGCGGGTCAGTACTCGGTACACGATCACAACCTGGTTGCCATCACCGCCAAACAAACCCACCCCAACGGCATGTTTACCATAATGACCATTAATCCCTGATGAACGCAAGGTTTATAAAATATGTTTTATTGTTGTGGTTGTTTGCAAAAGCCGGGAATTCTGTAGCACAAATCACCTACACCATTCAGGTTATTTTGCGTAGCAATGCCCAGGAGGATACCTTGTATGATGGAACCATTATTCCCATATTCGGGTTTACCAATATGCTAAGTCAACCGGCTCAACTTCCGGCCAAAACCATTTATTGTATGGTTGGCGACTCGGTTGTGCTGGACGCAAAATCCATTTCCCAATATGACCACCATACCATTCACCTGCATGGGTTGGATGTTGATACACGTAACGATGGAGACCCCTCAACTTCTTTTGATCTCCAACATATG
>DASPJQ010000281.1:0-1166 GCA_035628535.1 Flavobacteriales bacterium
CATAAGCGGGATTTACCCATCTTGTCCATCATAAATGGAGAGGCATGTGCCCCGAATCGGCCGCCAAAGCGTCCCATAGTCCATTCGATCCATAACAGCGGAATCCCCATTAGTAAAAAGCAAACAAGATAGGGGATAATAAAAGCGCCACCGCCATTATTAACAGCCTGTACAGGAAACCGTAAAAAGTTGCCAAGCCCGACAGCATTGCCTGCCATAGCAAGCACGAGTCCTACACGCGAACCCCACTGGTCATCGCGTCTTTCCATTCATCCTCCGATTTTTAAAAGGTAAAGAAGTGTATTTGCGAATGTAATCTGGTGATAGTTTTTAAAAAATATTTTTAAAATTTAGCTGCACTACAATCTAAAAAGAACGGGGGAGAAATTCAAGGAAAAACATTGGAAAAACTACTTTAAATGGCAAAAAGTTAATAAAATGAGTTGTTTTAACAAATTTGTATCGTGAAAAACAGAAATAATGTAAAACCAACGAGACAGGAAAGCAATCCATAGCCAAAATAAGTTGAAAGTCAGGCTGAAATTCCGTAGTTTTGCGCACAGCTTTTCGTTTATCACCAAAAAAGCTAAAACTACAATTCAACACAGAAAATTCGTAACGTTTCTAACTTTTTAAAAGGTTGATTTCCAATGGCATACCAACAATCACAGGCACCCGTCGGAACGTGGTCACGCATTATGCTTGCGTACAAGCGTCATCAGGGTTCGTGGGCGTGGATGCTGCACCGTGTTTCGGGTGTTGCACTTACGGTCTATTTGTTTGTTCATATATTAGCTTTGCGCGGCCTTACCCAGGGTGCACAGGCTTTTAATGATGAGATGGCGCTTTTTACGCAGCCGGTATTCAAATTCGCTGAGTGGGCGCTTTTTGCATTTGTGATTTTCCATTCGATGAACGGCATTCGTATTGCAACGGTAGATCTTGGCAATGGCTCCCGTTACCATAAAGCAACATTGAAACTTGTGTATTTCATCGGTATTACGCTGATGGTTTTTATGGCTGTGCTTATCTTCCTTGATCCATTCGGCCAGCAGCATTAATCTGTTTTTAAAAGACCCTACTTTTAATTTTTTAAAAAATATGGAAAACCCGACCACAACTGCTCCTGAACCGGCAATGGCTCCACCGGCTCCGGCTGTAAATGT
>DASPJQ010000282.1:0-11596 GCA_035628535.1 Flavobacteriales bacterium
AGAAGCAGTAACAACATTGTAAATTGCAAGCGCATCGTCACCGTTGTGCTGTACGCCAAAAGCAGCAGTTCCACCGGGGTAAAGTACAGCTGAACCGTTTTTCAAAACAAGTACATCGCCATCAGCAAGGGCACCGCTTAATGGAACAATAAAGCCGGGAGTAGAAATACCGTTGTGGAATGCATGGTATTCATAGTTAGCCAGGTTTACAGCAGCACCTGTTCCGTTGAAAATCTCAATGTATTTTTCATTTGAAGTTCCCTCAACATATTCGGAAAAAATAAGATCTGGTAATACCAGGCGAGCGTTAAGGGTCACGCTTTCACCAGGACATACGGCATCATCGCTTGAATTTACGCCAATAATTGGCTCAGGATAAACCAGTACGCGAACCGGCTCCGAAGTTGAAACACAAGCACCATTGGTTACAGTTACCGTAAACGTTGCTGATGAAGAAACGGTAATGCTTTGCGTAGTTGCACCGTTTGACCACAGGTAAGCATCGCCTGAATTTGCGGTCAGGGTCACACTTCCTCCATTACACAACGTGGCTGGGCCATCAGCTGTAACGGTTGCGTTTGGACAAGGGACTGACAACAACACATCGTCAACGCGGTATTGCGTGGTTGAGCTGTTGTTGGTAAAGCGCACGCGCAGGTTAGCAGTGGCAGGAATTGTACCAGTAGCCGTACGGTAATGCCATACAGCGGTTCCAGATCCGGCAGGCAACGCGGGGAAAGTAAGGGGTGTGTAAACAATACCATCGCTGCTCACTTCAACCAGGAAATCTGACCCGTTTGACGCAATAGTGCTTTTATGAATGCCGAATGAAATTTCAATTCCGGTAAAACCCGTGGTGTTGATTTCTTCAATCTGGAAGAAGCGTCCGGGAATATTGGTGAAAAAAATGTTGGCCAGCCCTGAAGCACCGGCATACCCGCTTGATGGTAATGTGTTGCGTACATCGGCCGTTCCGGTCATGGTTTGCGCATCGTTGTCAAAACCGTTGGCAGCTTCGTGTGCTGCAATGGTTGTGGTGCCGCCAACGCTTCCCATGCTCTCTGAAAAGGCGGTTGTTTGGGCTATTGCCGCATTGGTCAACAGCAAGCCGGCTGCCATGGACAGGTGCCGGATTAATGTGGTTACTTTTCTCATAAGTTATTTTTTTAGTTTATCAAATGTATTCCCTCGCCCTTGAAATGCCGCCTGAAATTTCTTTATTGAATAGTTAATAATAGGACTGGGAAACACTACCGAAGCAACACCCAGAGTTAACCGGTTGCTCAATTATGCACGGCAGGCCTCATAAATTTGAACCTGAAAAAAATCACTTTGATGAAATAGTTAAATAAGTTGGCCGATGTTGTTATTGAAATGAAACGCAAAATTAACTGTGGAGATAAATCAGCAATGAACGAAAGACATTTTTTTTAAAAAAAACAGAAATACTAAAACAATACAGATGGATTTTGTGGGCAAATTTCTCAAACGTTTTATGCATCCAAAAAAGTAACCGAATTGCGTAGAAATATGCGCGTTTTTTCAGATAAATATGCCAATTTATTTATATACATTTTTTTATTTTAATGTTCGGACCTTCTGTTTCAGGTCTTATCATTCAGATAATTTTTTTCCATTATGGGAATCTTCGTCCGCTTTTTCCAATTCTTTGTAAAATTTCTTTCCGAACCTGCGTTCAAGGGGTTCTTTCAGGAAACGGTAAACTTTTACATCAAGTTTTTTTCCGCAGGCGCATGCCGGTTTGCATATGTCCCATTCATCGTAATTAAGAATGGTGCCTGCTTTGGTTTGCTTGGTCCGTATAGGATATAAATGACATGAAACGGGTTTTTTATATTCAATTTCACCGGCTTCATACGCTTTTTCAATACCGCATTTGGTAATGCCTTTTTCATCAAAAATTACATAAGCGCATTCAGCACCGTTTACCAATGGTGTTTCCAGCTCACCGTCTTTGGCGTTAATCCAGGTGCCTTGTTCTTCAATGGCTTTTACGCCTTCTTTTCTTAAGTATTTTTTTACTTTCGGATATATTTCTTCAAGAATTTTGGTTTCGTCCTTTTCTAACGGGGCACCGGCATCGCCTTCAATACAGCAAGCCCCCCTGCAGGCGCTGAGGTCGCATACAAACCGCTTCTCAAAAATGAGATCGGAAACCAATTTATCGTCAATTTTAATCATGGAACAAAAAAAAGCGGAGTGTTATCCCCGCTTTTTTATCACGTTATTACGTTTTTAGTTAAAAATGGATGACCCGCCTGTGGTCAAATCCTTTGGGTTTATAAGACATACCGGTATTTGCGCCTCATTGGTAATAATGGCTTGTTCGGCACTTGAAGCAAACAGGTTACCGGCAATTTTTTCGACTGATGAATTTACAATCATGATGAGGTCGCAATCATTTACCACGGAATATTTAATGATTTCCTTTGGAAAATCGCCATCAAGTATAACGGCATTGAAATCAATATTGTGCTCTTTCAACTGCTTTTGTGCAAAGGCCAGGTTAATTTTCAAATCTATCCTGTCATCACTGTTGGAAGCGTGGGGCATAACAATATGCGCTTTCGAATTGAAATACTTGGCAATTTCTGCAACAATGCGCAGTTTTTGCTGGGTATTTTTATCAAAATCCAACGGAACAACAATATCATCATACCCGGTATCTTTGATTTTACGCTGTTGCACTACAATGAAAGGTGTAAACGTACTTTCAATCACCTTCATGGCATACGAACCCGAAATTTTTTGCCACCCTTTGGCACCATGCGTACCCATGAAAACCAGTTCAGCTTTTATTTCTTCTGAGTAATTGGCTATGTCTTCAAAAATGTTACCGATGCGTGTTATGGCCTCCACATTTACACCATCAGCCCTTGAAGCAGCGCTGGCCACCTGTTGCAAATGCGTACGCGCCTCTTCCAACTGAGCAGGTTTTGGAACAACGTGTAAAAGATGAACGGTACCCCCGGTTGTTTTGGCAACCTTAACAGCATGATTAAGGGCTGTTTCGCTTACAATGGAGAAATCGTAGGCCACAATGTATTTTTTACTGTTCATAGGATTTTATTAATGTGCGCAAATATAAGCTAATACTGCTTGGATTTTCAACAGGTTTTAACGAATTTTTGTCCTGCTCACGCATGAGTCACACATTGCACGAAGTACACGGATAAAGAAGAAATCAAAACAGTTCTTGAAATTCCCGTAAACAAATGGAATTCACAGGTTAATGAAATAATCGGGAAAGTTAATGATTCTACTTGCAAATAACAAAGCTCACCATAAATCCATGTAATTCGTGCAATTTGCGGCCGTTAAAATCTTAGACTGATTCTAAATAAGCCCTTTCAATTGGTAATTACTACCCGACCATTACATTTGTAACTGTATAATACTTCAATCATCATGGGTACTACTGGCGTTTTCCGCAATTCAATCGGGCGTAAGCTTTTAATGGGTCTGACCGGGATTTTTCTTATCTCATTCCTGGTCATACACTGTTTCATCAATTCGCTCATATTTTTTAATGATGGAGGCGAAACCTTTAACATGGGTGCGGCTTTCATGGCGAACAACTGGATTATTCGCGCCATGGAGATTGTTTTGTTCCTGGGAATTTTCGCACATATTTTTCTGGCGCTTCAGCTTACCATGCAAAACCGCAGGGCGCGCCCGGTAAAATACGCTGTTGGCCCCGGCAATAAAAACGCCAAATGGTACAGCCGCTGGATGGGATTACTGGGAACACTTATTCTTATGTTTTTGATTGTTCACATTCGCCACTTCTGGGTTGAAACACGTGTAATGGGGCTTGAGCATTTTGAGGAACAAGGCATGAGTCACGTTGATGTAAACGGCCTGGAGAATTTGTATGGGGTAATGCAAATTGTATTCAGTGAACTTTGGGTGGTAATTTTATATTGCCTGGCCATGGTTTCACTGGCATACCATCTTCTTCACGGGTTCCAGAGCTCATTCCAGACCTTGGGTTTAAACCATAAAAAATATACACCAATCATTAAATCTGTTGGTGCGGGGTTCTCCATTATTGTACCACTCATATTTGCCGCTATGCCGGTAAGTATGTATATGGGCTGGATTAAATAAAAATTTAAAAAACGTAAAGCATTTATATGGCTTCCAAGTTAGATTCAAAAATTCCCGAAGGCCCTCTTGACTCCAAATGGTCAAAGTATAAGTCATCGGTTGCCCTGGTGAACCCGGCAAACAAACGCAACCTTGAAATAATTGTGGTTGGTTCGGGTCTGGCGGGCTCATCGGCAGCGGCATCGCTGGCTGAACTGGGTTATAAGGTAAAAGTATTTTGTTTCCAGGATTCGGCACGCAGGGCCCATTCCATTGCCGCGCAAGGCGGAATTAACGCAGCAAAAAATTACCAGAATGATGGCGACAGCGTTTACCGTTTGTTTTACGACACCATTAAAGGAGGCGATTACCGCGCACGCGAGGCCAATGTGCACCGTCTTGCCGAAGTGAGCGCCAACATTATTGACCAATGTGTTGCACAAGGTGTTCCTTTTGCACGCGAGTATGGCGGACTTCTGAGCAACCGTTCGTTTGGTGGTACACAAGTACAACGTACGTTTTATGCAGCCGGGCAAACCGGTCAGCAACTACTGCTGGGTGCCTATAGTGCCTTGATGCGCCAGGCCGGATTGGGTAATGTACGCATGTACGAACGCCATGAAATGCTTGATGTGGTTATTATTGACGGAAAAGCGCGGGGCATTATTGCCCGCAATCTGATTACCGGTGAAATTGAACGCCATTTCGGCCATGCCGTTTTATTGTGTACAGGGGGGTACGGTAATGTATTTTTCCTTTCTACAAATGCCATGGGCTGCAATGTAACTGCAGCCTGGAAAGCACATAAAAAGGGAGCTTTTTTCGGTAATCCCTGTTATACGCAAATTCACCCAACCTGTATTCCTGTTTCGGGTGACCATCAATCAAAATTAACATTGATGTCCGAGTCACTGCGTAACGATGGACGCATTTGGGTACCAAAAAAGAAAGAAGATGCCGAAGCGCTGCGCAGCGGAAAATTAAAAGCAAGCCAGATTGCCGAAGAAGACCGCGACTATTACCTTGAAAGAAGGTACCCGGCTTTTGGTAACCTGGTGCCGCGTGACGTAGCATCGCGTGCTGCAAAAGAACGTTGTGATGCCGGGTTCGGTGTAAACGCAACCGGCCAGGCTGTATACCTTGATTTTTTTTACAACATGAGTGAAAAATATGGCCGTGCCGAAGCCACCAAACACGGTATTGCCAACCCCAGCCCCGAACAATTGAAAAAATTGGGTGCCGAAGTGATAAAAGAAAAATACGGAAACCTGTTTGATATGTACAAACAAATTACCGGTGTTGACCCGTATGAAGAACCCATGCAAATTTATCCGGCCGTACATTACACAATGGGCGGTTTGTGGGTTGATTATAATCTAATGACCAACGTACAAGGTTTGTATGCATTGGGTGAAGCCAATTTCAGCGACCATGGAGCTAACAGGCTGGGGGCTTCTGCACTTATGCAGGGATTGGCTGA
The DNA here is from genome assembly GCA_035628535.1 of Flavobacteriales bacterium. Taxonomy (GTDB): domain Bacteria; phylum Bacteroidota; class Bacteroidia; order Flavobacteriales_D; family UBA2798; genus DASPJQ01. Next base: position 5,591 of record DASPJQ010000282.1, read on the forward strand.
CGGATATTTTGTTATACCGTATACCATTGGCGCATACCTGGCCGGTGAAATCCGTACCAAAGCCATTCCAACTTCGCATGAGGCGTTTGAAAAGGCCGAAAATGCCGTTAAAGAACGCATCAATAAACTCATGGGCATTAAAGGCACCAAATCGGTTGACCATTTCCATAAGCGATTGGGAAAAGTAATGTGGGACAAATGCGGTATGGCGCGCAACGCACAAGGCCTGAAAGAAGCCATTGAAGAAATACGCAAAATACGCGAAGAATTCTGGAAAGATGTGCGCGTGACCGGTGAGGCCAATGAGTTTAATCCTGAACTTGAAAAAGCCGGCCGCGTTGCCGACTTTCTGGAATTGGGCGAATTGATGTGCCTTGACGCTTTAACCCGCAACGAATCGTGTGGAGGACATTTTCGCGAGGAATATCAGGATGAAGGAGGGGAAACCAAACGGGACGATGTTAACTATATGTATGTATCAGCCTGGGAGTACAAAGAAGGCAATAATTGGGAACTTCACAGGGAAGACCTCAAATATGATTATATCAAAATTGCAGCGAGGAATTATAAATAAGTTAAAAGGGCAGGCGTAAAACATGCGGTTGAGAAAGAAGGCATTTAGTAAAAACAGTTAAAACGTAGAGAGCACGAACACATTTGAGGAGTTGAAATGTTGTTCAAGGTCGGTAACAAATAACATTGCCGAAGAATGGCAGGTTCCACTTTCTTGAAAATGCAACGTTTTGCAAAATGAGCGGGAGATCCTTATATGAGTTGCCTGATCATCCAATCATTGCGGAAGAGGAGGAATTTATAACAACAATACAACTGGAAGAATACAAAACAGGAATAGTTAATTGCGCAACCATTTTAAACGGATGTATTAAATACTTAACCAATAAAAATCAAACACACCCGACACGAAATAAATAGAATAGTATTTTTTAGAGTTGATATGTCCCATATTCCTCAATTAACTATAACATTAACTAATAACTTAACGATATGAGTCACGGTAATATGAATTTGACGCTTAAAGTTTGGAGGCAACGCAATTCCAAAGACAGAGGCAAATTTGAAACCTATAAACTGCAGGGCATATCGCCTGATATGAGTTTCCTTGAAATGTTTGATGTGCTCAACGAGCAGCTCATCAACAGCGGTGGTGATCCGGTTGCATTTGACCATGATTGCCGCGAAGGTATTTGCGGCATGTGCAGCATGTACATCAATGGACGTCCGCACGGCCCCAAAAATGCCGTAACCACCTGCCAGTTGCACATGCGCAGTTTCAGGGACGGTGACACCATTGTTGTGGAACCGTGGCGTGCAAAAGGTTTCCCCGTTATTAAGGACCTTGCCGTAGACCGAAGCGCTTTTGACCGCATTATGCAAAAAGGCGGATTCATTTCGGTGAATACAGGTAACGCGGTTGACGCCAATGCAATTCCCATTCCCAAACACGATGCGGATATGGCCTTTGCCGCTGCTGCGTGCATTGGCTGCGGGGCTTGTGTTGCGGCCTGTAAAAACTCATCGGCCATGCTGTTTGTTTCGGCCAAGATTTCGCAGTTGGCCTTGTTACCCCAGGGTAAAGTTGAGCGCCACAAACGGGTACTTGACATGGTGGCGCAAATGGATGCCGAGGGCTTTGGAAACTGTACCAACACCGGGGCCTGTGAAGCTGAATGCCCTAAGGAAATTTCATTGGCTAATATTGCGCGCATGAACCGTGAATATTATGCAGCCAACCTGGCCAGTGAAGAGCGCGGATCTTAAGGGTTTTAACGTCTTTTGGTTCACTTTTTGCGTATATTAACGCTGTGAAATCGCTGTTACCAATAGTCTTATTCTTGTGCGGTTATATCCTGCAGGCGCAGGAATGTTTTATTGACGAAAGCTTTTCGCCAAAACAATTCAAAAACAATAAAGTTAAAACGGTAAAGGTCACCCAGGTTGAAAAAGACTCTGTAAAAGGCCGGTTGGTGTATACCTATGAACTTTCACGGAATAATTTATTTACCAAAGGCCTCAGGCATTCGGTCCAGGGGTATCTTGAAACATTTTGCACCTGGTCAAAAGACAGCACACACTATGTAATGACCATAAACAGTATTGATGTTGAAAACAACCTGGTATTTCCTATTAAACGCATAACCCGTGAATACAATAAAAAGCGCCAGCTATTAATGCACAGCCACGAGGAGCTAATGGGAAATTACAGCCGGCACATTGTACGGTTTAATCCCGATGACACTACCGAAACGTATATTGAAACCATTGGTATGCAAGGTACGGACACGGTTGGGCACAGCATTAACAAGCAAAACAGCAAGGGTTTTTTTATGATAAGCCGTGAACGGGTTGATGGAAAATTAACGGTGCGCAAGCAGGTGGTTACGTATAAAAACGGCATGGTGGATCAACACGATGAGTATGAAAACGGGAAACTCATCAATTCAAGAAAAGGATTTCCCGATGAAGTGGCTATTGTACGCATGCGGGTAGACCCTGAATCAAAAAACAGTTTGCCCTACCGCGTATTTGAATATAATGATACCCTGACCATTGATGCAAGCGAAGTGCCGCCAGAGTACCTGAAATGCCTTCCCGGTTTCAAGGAGAAAAAACTCAAAATGATTATCAAGTATTTTCGGCCCAATAAGTTGGAAACCTACGGTGTTGATTATTTATACATGAACGGACTCCCGCTTATTTCCCACAATATGGCACTTAATTACTTCAACGTGTATGAATATGAATTTTATACCGATACCCCTGACCCCAAAAAGCCGGTTAAAACACCTGTGAAAACCAAGAATACACCCGGAAAAATTAGGCCAAAAACGCCTCCGGAAAAATGAACGGAACACTAAATCGTTTAAATAAGGCTATTTGCCATTGTTTATCTAAGTATTTAAATTTTGCGCAAAAAGCCTTATCTTTGAGACCCACTAACTAAATGAAAGCACTTACATCAATACTCATTATTTCAATATTTTTGACTGGTTTTAGCGCCAAGGCGCAGTTAAAGTTTACAGAAAACAAGGGCCAGCTCCATTATTTCCATGGCAAATCCGCCAGTGACGTATTGTTTTATGCCGATGCCGGCAACGTACGTTATTTAATTCGTACTACGGGTGTAAGCTACATTCTTTCCAACCCCCTGGTTGATCAGAAAGGAAACGCGTTCACAAAACCCGGGGAGCCGGTTGAAGGTGACGATAAGACCCGCGATTCATTGGTAGCAAGCGGATGGCGCGTTGACATGAATTGGATTAAATCAAATTTAAATCCCGGAATTGAAACAGGTAAGCCATTCAGGTATAAACAGAACTACTATACGCCCGAATTTCCAAACGGACTTCTTGGAATTCGTTGCTTTGAACAGGTAACACTCAAAAATGTGTTCAAAGGCATTGATATTACTTTTTACAGCCAAAACAATCAGCTTAAATACGATTATATTGTTCATAAAGGCGCTCAGGTTAATCAGATCAATTTTGAATTCATCGGAGCCAGAAACGTGGATTTCAATGCTGACCAAATTTCACTGGGAATTGAAGGTGGACGCATCCAGGATTTTATTCCCGAAAGTTATGGCATTGAAAATGGTAAGCGTGTAAAGGTTGATATGCACTTTGCAAAAAAGGCCGAAAATAAATTTGCCTTTGGGACGAAGAGCGACCTGACGCGTTTTGATAAACTGGTTATTGACCCTGCCATTTGGATCACTTACTTTGGCGGTTCAGGTTATGAATACCCGTATGACATTGAACGCAACGAAAAAGGTGAAGTTTTTATGACGGGTTTAACAAGTTCAGCCGACATGCCTCTTACACCCGGTGCTTTTCAAACGGTTTTTCCTTTTGCGGTGGGGTCTTCACCTTATATCTGCAAGTTTGATGCAACAGGCATGTTGGAGTGGTCAACCTATTATTCAGGTACGCTTTATGAAGAGTCAGGTGGAATTTGTTGCGACACCATTAACCATCACATATACATCTGCGGCATGACCTATTCACCCGATTTTCCGGTTACAGCCGGTGCCTGGCAAACAGCCCTGATGGGAACCAATGCCGATGTGTTTGTATTGAAATTTGACGAAGAAGGAGTACGCGTTTGGGCTACTTTCCTTGGCGGAAGCGTATTTGACGTTTCAACCAAAATTGATATTGACAACAGCCAGAATGTTTGGTTGACCGGCAGCACATCATCCAGTACCGACTGGCCGCTTGTTTCGCCTTATGATGCGACTTATGGCGGTGGCGGAAACGATGTGATTGTAGCAAAATTTTCACCGGCCTGTGTATTGTTGTATTCAACATACCTTGGAGGCACGCTGGAGGAAAAAGGGATCGATATTGATTTTACCCCGGGCTTTATTGGTGTGGTTGGCAACTCTAAAAGCGTTGCTTACCCTGTAACACCGGGTGCGTTTGATGCAACCACTGCAGGTACTGACGGGTTTTATACAAAACTTGATTTAACCGGAGGGGTTGCTTATTCAACATTTATGGGTGGTGCCGCCCTTGATTTACCACAGTCCATTACCTACAATAAGTTGGGTGAAGCCATTGTTGCAGGCCGCACGGGCTCTGCCGATTTTCCAACCACTGCAACGGCCCTGCAGCCCATTTTTGGTGGCGGCACCTGGGACGTATTCATGGTTAAATTTGAAACCGATAACAGCGTTGAGTGGGCCACCTATTACGGAACCGCCAACAACGAGGCAGGTGCAGGAACAACCGTTGATGACGACAACAACATTTACCTGCTCACAAAGCTTGATGATTTAACGCCAATGCCGGTTTTAACCGAATGCGCATATCAAAAAAATTATGGAGGTGACAAAGACCTTTACTTGGTTAAGTTTACACCTGCATGCACTGAAATTTGCAAGACTTATTTAGGCGGCCCTGGCGAGGACAACACCGATATTTCAGGAGCCGGAATTGAATATTACGAGCGTTTCCTGTTTTTATCAACGTATGTATCGGATCTTTTCCCTGTAACACCGGGTGCATCGCAAACTACTTTTGGCGGCTATTATGACGCTTGCCTTGCAAAAATCTGCAGCATAGCCTGTGGCGATACACTGGCATCTTATGCCACATTCACCACCAGTGATGATTCAGTTTGCGTAGGTCTTCCCGTATCTTTTGATGCCGGTGAAGTAAATTGTGACGCGAATCTGGTTTCATATAGCTGGAGCTTTCCGGGAGGTACCCCTTCTTCTTCCACCTTGCATGATCCTACCATTGTGTACGGCACGGCAGGAGCCTTTGTGGCTACACTCATTGTTCGTTCACCCTGTGACACAACCACGCAGACCTATAATATTTTTGCAGGTAATTTTGATGCGTTGACAGCAAGTATTACGGCCGATGTTGATTCGATTTGTGTCGGGCAAAATGTGACCATCACTTCTGATGTTACCGGTGGAACTCCACCGTATGAATACACCTGGTCCACGTCCGCTTCTGACACCGCTGCAAACCTGGTTACTTCGCCTTCCAGCTCAGGGTATATTATTTTTACTGCCGATAACGCGACCAGTTGCCCCGGTGTTGACAGCGTTTATATTACTGTATTACCTGTAGCCAGCATTAATGCTCCTGATGATACCTGTATTTGTCCCGGTGTAAGCCTGGCACTTACAGCCACCGGTGCACCTTCATATGCGTGGAATACGGGTGCAACAACCGCCAGCATTAACACCATTCCCGATTCCAATTTTACCTATGTGGTTACATATAACAATGGCATTTGTTCATATTCAGATTCAACCGTTGTATGTATACACCCGGGGCCAACTGTGATTGCTTCGGCCGATACAAGTGTGGAGTTTCCGAATCCTGCAACAATTTATGCTGTGGGGACAGGCCCTTTTGTATGGTCTCCTTCAACCGGGCTTGATTGCGATTCGTGCGCCACAACTACCGCAACGCCTGTTGAGACCACCACCTATGTAGTAACGGTTTCCAATGCACAGGGGTGTACGGC
>DASPJQ010000283.1:0-1603 GCA_035628535.1 Flavobacteriales bacterium
TTTTAAAAGAATTAAAGACCACGGTTTTATTTGTAACCCATCATGCGGCAGATGCATTGAGTTTTGCCGATAAGATAATGGTGATGGATGAAGGCAAAATTGTACAGGAAGGAACGGCCGAGCATATAATTGGCAAGCCTGTTAGCGCAAAAATTGCAGGCATATTTGGAAAAGTTAATGTGTTTACGGCCGCTGACCTTAAACGTTTATTTGGATTGGAAAAACAGCCCGGAACTTATTTTGTTAAACCTGAACATTTTAAAACGAAGGAGGGGGCTGACTGGACCATACTCAATTGTGCGTTTCAGGGTTCATGGTATGATGTAAATTTAATAAAGGACGAACGCTATTTGCATGTGCATTTGGTTAAATTTGCAGAGCCCGGTTCAAAAACCGGTATTATACCAATAGAAAACTTTATTTTCAGGGAGCAATTATGAGCAGGCTTGAATCATTGAACGAAATGATCAAACAGGACCCCACCGATCCGTTTTTGCATTATGCACTTGCCCTGGAACATGAAAAATCAGAAGACATTCATAAGGCAGTAGGCGTATTGGAACTGCTTAAAAAATTCCACCCCGACTATTTACCCACTTATTATAAATTGGGAAAGTTATACGAATTATTGCTCAATAACATTGCCGCCATTGCCGTGTATAAAATGGGAATTGAGGTAGCGAAAAAGCAGAATGAACGTAAGACGCTGGCCGAGCTGAACGAAGCAGTAATGAACCTGGAGGATTAGTGTAAAGAAGAGAGGATAGAGAGTATATAACAAAGAAGAGTACAAAGAACTCACTTCGCGCCTCTCAATACTTAATACGCTACCTCAAAACATACCGGCCTTTAGCATCAACCGTATACGGAATTTCATTTTTGTTTTTGCTCCAGTAGGTATACATTTTTTGCAGATTGTCCCAAAACAAATGGTGCTTTTTATAACCGTCATTCATTTTATACACGGCCATGTTTTCAGGTGTCATTTCAAAAGGGAAAATATATACAGGAATTTTATGGCCGGCATTGCGTGTTTCTACAGCCATTATATAAATTTCTTTTATTAACGCATCGGTTAAGGGTATGCAGCCAATGCTTACACAATTGCCGTGAATGTAGATATCGCCACCGGGCTTTTTTTTATCACTCAACACCTTGTCGCTTTTATTTGGATAACTTACTTTGATGGATAAATGATAACTGCTTTGCGGGTTGAAGCTGGATACCTCATAAAGCCCCTCGGGTACCTGCAGGTCGCCCTCTCTGCGTTTGGGGCCCAATGCCCCGCTTGACGCACAAATATCATAGCTCTTTAACAAACTATAACTTTTTTGTTTTGCACCCCGAACATACACCTTGAATTTTTGCTCGGCCTTAAAACCAACCAGTATCATGCTGAAACCGGAATAAGATACACCTTTAGCTTTGAACAATGTTTTAACAGAGCTTTCTTTCTCTGAATAAGCGGCTTTTACGCGGGCATGCTTTTTTTGTTCGATCCTGAACGGTAGCGGGGCTGGTACGGTCATTGCTATCAAAAATAAGCTTATAATTGTAATGAACTTTATGAGAATTGGCCTGTACATGCTGCTTGTATAATTTT
>DASPJQ010000284.1:0-2706 GCA_035628535.1 Flavobacteriales bacterium
TGACAAAAAATTCTTTACCGAGGCCGCAATTGTTGTAAAAGATTCTACCCTCAAAGTAAAGGCTCCTGGTAAATTGAAAAAACTACCGGCTGGCAAGGCGCTTAAGGTCGTATACATGGGTGATTATATGAACATGGAAAAAGCATGGGCCGATGTTACGCAGTACGCCAAAGAAAAAGGTTACACCGAAACCATGGTTGCGTGGGAACAATATGTTACCGATCCCGGTATGGAAAAAGACACCACTAAATGGCAAACCGATATTTACCTTGGTGTAACACCGCCTGCAGAATAATCAGATTACAGAAATAAAAAAAAGCCCGGATCGCAATGTCCGGGCTTTTTTTTGTTTTTGTATATTAAAAAATGCAATTGATCATTTCTGTAGAAATTATCCGAACTACCTTAAAATAAAGCAAGCGTGCAGCAAAGACGGCACCGTTTTAAAAGGTTGCCTTAACTTCTTTAAAAAAAAAATCAGTGCATTTTTTGTCAAAAAAAACGCGATCGTTTTTTTGTTAAATAAAAATACCTGATTTCCCGAAACCCTAGTAAAATCAACGGTTTTAGAGTGTTTTGAAAAAAGCTGCACGGCTTTAAAAAAATATTTTCATAAAAAAATATGCAACTTTTTTTATGTTTTTTGAATCATTAGAGCATGAATTGAAAAAGCATTGATGAATAGCGTTATACTAAACACATATGAAAAGAAAAACATTACACACACTCGTTTTCACAATTATGTTTGGCGGATTTTGCCAGGCACAAATTGTACCCGACAACACCATAACCCCTCTTGACCTGGTGCAAAATTACCTTGTGGGGCCGGGCATAACCGTTACTTCGGTTACCTTTAACGGGGCGCCAGGTACCACAACCAATCCGCAAATCGGTTATTTCACCGGCAGCAATTCAACCGGTCTTGACTCAGGAATTGTAATTTCAAATGGCAGCATCATGAGTATTGTCGGTCCCAATAATATTGGGTCCACATCCACCAGTTACGGAATGGTTTCATCAGACCCCGATTTAAATGCTATTTCTTCCGTAAGTGTTTATGATCACGGGCTACTCGAATTTGACTTTATTCCAACGGGTGATTCGGTTAAATTTTCGTACGTTTTCGGAAGTGAAGAGTACATGGAATATGTTTTTTCAGGCGTGAACGATGCTTTTGGTATATTCCTTAGCGGCCCTGGTATTTCCGGGCCGTATTCATTGGGTGCTCAAAACATTGCCACACTTCCGGGAGTAGGCATTCCTATTTCCATTGACAACGTAAACCTCTATGCAAATCCTGCATATTATGTAGACAATCCCATAGGTTCAAGTTCATTTTATATTGAATACGATGGCTATACGGTAAAATTAACTGCAAAATGCGCGGTTACCTGCGGTTCAACGTACCACATTAAATTTGCTATTGGCGATGGTGGCGATAATATATATGACAGTGGTGTGTTTATTGAAGCAGGAAGCTTCACTTCAGTTGGAACGACCGTTGATGCGTCCATACCACCTGTTTTTGGTGCAGGTCCCAACAGTGTTTTTGAAGGCTGTTTACTGGGCGATACGGTAACACTGGTGTTTACCCGTCCAGATACCACTTTGTCAGATACCGTGTTTTTTAACCTGGGAGGCGATGCCATAAATGGATCCGATTATACGCTGATTTCACCTTCCTACGTAGTTTTTCCATCAGGTTCAACAACCACAAGCCTGGTTTTCGGGGTTCCCAACGATGGTCTTATTGAAGGCATTGATACCCTTGTACTGACCATTCCGTCAACAGGTAGCTGTGGAGGACCGGGTACTTCAATTGAGGTATATATTTATGATCCATATGCGTTAAACGCTTTTGCAGGTAACGATACGGTTTATCAATGTCCCGGTCAAACGCTCGTGTTTAACGGCACAACGCTCAATGGAAATCCGCCTTACACCTATAGCTGGAGTGATGGTACCCTTGGCGCAACCATTAGTTATACCATAACTGCGTTGGGAGGCGACACGTTAGTGATGAGCGTAACAGACGGCTGCGGTTATAATGGAGATGATACCTTAATTATGACCCAGGTGGCGCCTGCAAGCCCGCTTACCGCCAATGCCGGCCCCGACATTTATTATACATGCCCTGGCGATACGTCATTGGTTTTTGCTACAGCAACCGGTGGGGTAGCGCCATACACTTACATGTGGGAAGGCACGTATCCAGGTTCATTTTACTATTATGTTGCCGACAGTGACACGGTGGTTATAGTGACTGTAACAGATTTTTGCGGTAATACCCATGAGGACACGTTATATGCCATCAATACACCTCCTTTGCCGTTGGTTGTTGATGCAGGCCCTGATCAAACAGTAACCTGTGTGGGGCAATACATTAATTTAACGGCTACTGTAACCGGTGGCTCGGGGTATACGGGTTGGTATTGGAACACGACTGAAACTACACTGTCAATCACCGTTCAACCCCTTGCAACGTTTGCCTACGTATTTACCGCCTTTAATACATGCGGGCAAACCGATTCGGATACTGTTGTGGTCAATGTGCCGCCTTATACGCCCCTGAGTTATGTTGTTTCAGATACCAGCATAGTGGTAAACTGCCCGGGCAATTCACAGGTGGTGACTGTTTATGCTACTGCGGGTGGAAGCGCACCGTATTCCTATGCGTGGAGCAACCTTGACAACGACTCAACTACT
>DASPJQ010000285.1:0-4435 GCA_035628535.1 Flavobacteriales bacterium
CCTGCACAAAAAACCGACTCGGTGCTGGCTGTATACAATAAAAAGAGCAACCATGATACGGTACGCCTGCAGGCCATTACAAACCTTGCACGTAGTTTCCTTTTAAAAAGCCCCGATTCGGCCGAACTATTTGCACGCAAAGGATTGCCGTTCGCCAAAAAAACAAAACAAAAAAAATGGGAGGCGCGGCTTTACAACACAATCGGCCTGTCCTGTTTTTATCGCGGCAATTATATAAAAGCGCTCGAAAATTATTTTTCAGGTCTTAAGTTGAGAGAGGCACTGAAAGATAAACCCGGCATTGCTGCACAACTCAACAACATTGGTGGCGTATACAGTTTCATGTTCGATTATGAAAAAGCACTGAATTATTATAAAAAAGCACTGGCCATTGCTGAACCCCTAAACGATACCTATGTAATGGGTAACGCCTATGGGAACATTGCCAATATTTATTTTGATCTGCCCGATTCATTGTGCAAACGTTTAGGCTTAAGTGTTACACAAAAATTCCTGGAGTCCATAAAGTACAATCAAAAAAGCCTTAAAATTGCCGAAGCCACCAATTATAAAGAAAGCATAGCCATTACTTATGGCAACCTTGGCGCTATTTACGCGCGCATACCCGACTCGGTTTGTCACCTGTACGGTGTTGTACCGGGCAGGCAATATGAAAAGGCACTCGAATACCATAACAAAAGTTTAAAATTAAAACTTGAAATTGACGACCGCCAGGGTCTGCCCGTTGCCTATCATAACATTTCTGCACTTTATTATCGCCTTAAACAATACAATAAGGCCATTGAAAGCGGATTAAAAGCGCTAACGTTGGTACGCGAAATTGGCGATATTGATACAGAAAAAGACATTCACAGGGCGCTTTACAAAATCTATAAAGACATGGGTCAGGCGGCAAAGGCTTTTGAGCATTATGAGCAATACGCGACCCTGCGCGACAGCATTTACAAAATCGACAACCAAAAAGAAATCGTTAAAAAGGAACTGCAATACGAATACGAAAAAAAGCAAGCGGCCATGGTGGCTGACAGCCTTAAACGCGTAAATGAAAAACAGTCGCAGGAAACGGTACATGCAGCTGAATTAAAGCATGAACGAACGCTGTTGTATACGTTTGCTGGCGGAGCCTTCTTGTTAATTGCGTTAATTGTTTTGTTCCTGAACCAGCGCAGGCTTGTATTGAAAAAGAAAAGTCTGGAAGAAAAAGAAACGTTGTTATCAAAAATCAACGACCAGCAAAAAGAACTGCTCAATGCTACCTTAAACGGGCAGGAACTGGAGCGCAAACGCATTGCAACTGAGTTGCACGATGGCCTTGGCAGTTTATTGTCAACTGTAAAGCTCAACCTTGATACCACTGGCCATAAACTGAAGGATCCTGAAAAAAAAGAACTGGACAAGGCCATTGTGCTGCTGGACAATGTTTGCGAAGACCTGCGTACCATTTCACACAACATGATGCCTGGTGCGCTCACCAAGTTGGGCATTGCATCGGCCGTGAGGGACTTTATTTTAAAAGTAAACGCCTCGGGGCATTTAAAAATCCATTTTGAAGCGCACGGGCTTGAGGAGCGCATGCCGGAAAATGCTGAAATTGCTTTGTTCAGGGTCATACAGGAAGCCACCAATAATATTCTCAAACATACCGAAGCCACCAAAGCCAGCATTCAACTGATACGGCATGACGAAACACTTACACTCATGATTGAAGATAACGGTAGAGGTTTTGACATGAATAAAATAAAATTCGGCATGGGACTTAAAAACATTGAATCACGCATGATTTTTCTTGGCGGTAAAGTTGTTTTTGATTCGCATCCCGGCAAAGGGACCAGCATTGTAATTGAATTACCTTATAAAACAGAGCCTGAAAATGGAAAACAAAAAAATTAACGTTGTTATTGCCGATGATCATCAAATGTTCATTGACGGGCTTAAATCAGCATTGACCGGGCATGAAAAAATAAGCATTACGGCCACAGCCAATACAGGCAACCAGCTTATGGCAGTGCTGGAACAAAAACCGGCCGATGTCATTTTACTGGACATCAATATGCCGGAAATGAACGGCATTGAGGCCGCCCGTCAAATCGTCAAAAAATTTCCGGCTTTACAAATTATTGTATTAAGCATGTACCTGGAAAAAGAATTTATTGAAATCCTTATGAAAACAGGGATTTCGGGTTATATTTTAAAAAACACCGGTATCAATGAACTTGAACTGGCCATTGTGACGGTAGCTTCCGGAAAAAAATATTTCAGCCACGATGTTGCTTTGAAAATGGTGGGTGCTGAAGTAAATGTAGATTACGCAGCCGATTTAACGGCCTCATCGCAAAAAATGGTTGAATTGACCGACCGGGAAAAAGATGTACTTAAACTCATAGCCAAAGAATTTACAACGCCCGAAATTGCCGAAAAACTGTTTATCAGCGCTTATACCGTTGAAACGCACCGCAAAAATTTAATCCGCAAACTTGGTGTAAAAAACATTGCCGGTTTGGTTAAGTATGCTGTGCAACATGGTTTTGCAGATTAAACCGAATTTCTTATCCCGCTTTTCAGGGAAAAGTATTTGGTCTAAATCATGGCATACAGGTATAGGTTTCTTTTTCATAAAGCGGTAAATTTGACAGGAACCTCAAATTTCGCATATGAAGAACGGTTACCATTTTCTTTTTGCAATTGTATTTTTCCATTCCTGCAAATCGTACCACTATTATGCAACACCGGTAAACGCACCTGTATTTTTAAACGGGGGCGAAGTGCACGCAAACGGCAATGTGGGTATTGCGGGTTTTACCACCATGGGTGGCGCTTCCATAACAAAAAATTTTTCAGTTTCGGGATTGTACAATGGTTCGCCAGGGGTTTCGTCAGGTTACCACTCCAAACAAGGTGAAACCGCGGCTGGATTTCATATTCCGATTAAGAAATCCATTCTTAGCTTTCACGGTGGTTTTGGCTGGGGAAATAACTATGACCAGGATAGCGGTGATGTTGTCAAATCGTTTTATGGAAGTTTCAGCAAGCCCTTTCTGATCATAACATACTCAAAGGTAAAAACAATTGGCAAACGCATCAGGGCCGAATCCGGCATGTCGCTCAAAACAAATTATCTTATCTACAACGGTTTTAAGAATGTAAGCGATGGCAGTAACGGGTATGTTCCCAATAAATTCTATTCTGAAGTGTTTTTTTATGAGCCTTATGTAAATACAAGCATTGGCGGAAAACATGTGCGTTTTGACGTAGGAATGGGTTTTGCGTTCAAACGCCTTGTGCAAATTGACAAGGGGGCAAGGGTACACCCGGTGAACATGCAATTTGGGCTCACGTTTATTTTCGGTAGAAAATACGATGAATAACATTGACCGTTATTGAACATTTTTGACGCACCCGTCCAATTAAAAATTAGCCAATTGGTTCTATTTCCGTTAATTTTTTTTGTTCACGTGCATATTTTTATGCGCGGCTGTTTCAACGCCCGCGTATTCTTTGTAGCTTTCCATGAACCAAACTAAGATCATGAAAAACACACACACCCTCATGCATGGAATTAAACTATACAGGCGTTATGTTAGAAAATATAACCGTCTTAAAGCCATTCATGCACCACTTGCAAAACTTGAGTTCCTGAAAAAACGTATATTGAAACTGCAGCATTGTTTATGTTCAGTGCTTAAGCCAAAAAACATTGCCGTTACCGGGTGTATGATGACGGCATCAGCGTTAACGGCACAAAACTATGATAATGCCATTTCATATCCGTTCGGAATGGCTGTACTCCCCGGAACATATACATGTCCTGCGGTGGCCGACATTGATAACGATGGGGACGTTGACGTTTTCACGGGTGAAAGCGGTGGAAATTTTGCTTATTGGCAAAATACAGGTACGCTAACTGCACCGGCTTTTGGTTCTCCCGTTGGAAATCCTTTTGGTTTAACCAATATCGGTTATTACTCAAAACCGGTTTTTGCCGACCTTGACAATGACGGTGACCAGGATATGATGAGCGGTGAAACTTATGGTGATTTTTATTATTTCCAGAATACCGGAACAGCATCGGCACCTGCCTTTGCAGCTCCCGTAACAAATCCGTTTGGGTTAAGCAATGCCGGTTATTATACTACGCCTGCTTTTGTTGACCTTGACAACGATGGCGATTTGGACATGCTTTCAGGTTTGGAAGACGGCTCGCTTATTTACTATCAAAACACCGGTACAGTATCAGCGCCTGCATTTGCTGCGGGCATTACCAATCCATTTGGTTTGAGCATGGGTCCATCCGTTTATGATTCAAAACCGGCATTTGCAGACCTTGATGGTGATGGTGATCAGGACATGCTTTCAGGCGACCAGTACGGAGATTTTTATTATTTTTTAAATACAGGCACTGCAACAGCACCTGCTT
>DASPJQ010000286.1:0-1244 GCA_035628535.1 Flavobacteriales bacterium
AAAAATATTTCATCATTACAACACGGATTCAATAAGGGTAATTCAAACGCAGCTCCCGGACACAGTAGTAAAGAAAATAACAATACCAGGTAAAACTATTGTAATTAAAGAACAGGAAGGAAAACAGGTTGTTTGGCTATCCTGGGCAATTTTAATTGTGCTTTTTCTTCTGCTTATAAAAAACTTTTTCAGTCGTGGTAAATGAAAAAAGGAACCGGCACAATACTGATTATTGCGGCGGGCCTGCTGCTTTTGTTTTCGCGCAAAAGATTTAAAGGAATGTTTGCAAGTATTCAGGACTATATAAAGCAAATCCCGGCGCTGTTTGGTAATTACTGGTTTAGTGATTACAAACTAAAGTATACCGGCAACTTTTTAAAGGATGCGGGGGCATACATGGCGCGCAAGGAAGGCGGAAAAAGCAATAACCCTGCAGATGATGCCGCGGCAAATTCTTCCCCCTGGGAATGGACTAATCCCAAAACAAAAGTAACGGCACCGCTGCACACAAATAAGGGCGTTACCTGGCTTGCATTTAAAAAATACGCGCCTGAATTTGGCTACAAGGTTGATAAAGACACGTTTTTTAATATGCCTGATGAGCTGGTATCACAGATTTTTATAAAGCGTTACGCTGCGCAGTACGCGGATCTAACAAGCTCAAAGCTCATTAATATTTACGCCGGTTTCTGGAATTGGGGCGGATCGGCAGAGGCAACCATAAACAAATTCAAAAAAATTACCGGCAAAACCCTGCAGGAATATTTACACGCGCACGGGGAAGCTGCAACGCTCAAAGAAATGGTGCGCGCACGCATAAAACTTTTTGAAGCCCTTGCAGCGGAAGATCCGGGCGACAGGGAATTTTTAAAAGGGTGGATTAACGGGGCGCTGAACTTTTACTATTACTTTTTACCATACGCAAAAAATTAAACATGATACCACTACTTGTAATTGGCGCGCTTGCACTTATTGCCAGCAGCCAGGCAAAAGCAACCAAAAACAAACTGGTTGAAGCTATTATTCAGCTTAACCCGGCACTGGAAGCAAAGCGGGCGGAGCTCATGGCAAAGGACATGAAAACATTAAAAGTTGTGTTAACGCAGATGCAGATAAAACCGCCAGACACAACAGACGAAAAACCGCCGGAACTATTCAGCCCGGGGGATAAAATGTACGCAGACGGAAAAGTAAAACTTGTTACGACCAGCTTTAAGCCATACAGGGAAGCAACTGCAGGCGAA
>DASPJQ010000287.1:0-5269 GCA_035628535.1 Flavobacteriales bacterium
AAAAACAACGAATTGCCATTGCGCGTGCCGTATTAAAGGACCCGGTAATTTTATTGCTGGATGAGGCCACCAGCAGCCTTGACAGCGAAAGTGAAAGACTGGTGCAGGATGCGCTGGATAAATTGATGAAAGGAAGAACAACCGTTGTGGTAGCACACCGTTTGTCAACCGTTCGCAATGTAGATATGATACTGGTATTTGAAAACGGGCATATAATTGAGTCGGGTTCGCATGCCGATCTGCTGGCGAAAAACGGTAAATTTAACAGGTTGTATGCAATGCAGATGACTATTTAACCATTCCCAACACCAATTTATAATAATCAGTTTGTTTCACTTTTGCCATTAACCATCCAAAAAAGGCAATGGTTTTGTTTTCTTCCTGGGCCAAATTGAATTTTTCAGACGAAGTACTCATATTTGCCATAAACTGCCGTGCCGAAATTTCGGTCGGGTCTTTTACATAGGCAATAAGCATATCAATGTACACGCCTACTTTTTCGTACTGCGGCAAGGCAAACAAATCCATGTTCTGTTTTTTTACCTGGTGCAGTTTTTCCAACGCTTCCTCTTCCATGCGCAGGTCATACATGGTTAAGGCGTGTACCATGTTTTTACGCAACACAAACTCGCGTCCCATTTTGTTTTCAATCCACTCGTCACGGTGCTTTTGGCTCCTGAAAATGGCCTGGGTTTTGGCAAATTGTTTGTTGAAGGCGTAAAACACGGCAATGTTCAACTGCATATT
The DNA here is from genome assembly GCA_035628535.1 of Flavobacteriales bacterium. Lineage (GTDB taxonomy): Bacteria > Bacteroidota > Bacteroidia > Flavobacteriales_D > UBA2798 > DASPJQ01. The sequence continues at coordinate 748 of DASPJQ010000287.1, forward strand.
CAATTCATCTTTAATGCTTATGGGTTGGCGGTCTTTGAACAAAATGCGTTCATGTGCTTCAATGGCTTCGCTTATTTTTCCGGTAAAACATTTTATGCTTCCTAATAATGAAACATATTTGGGATAATAGGCCCTGTAATGCGATTTGCCGTGTTCGTTCATGGCGGCATACATCTGGCGCAGGTAATCCATGCTTTCGTTGTATTTGCGGTTCCGGTACAACACGTGGGCAATCATATACAACAATTCAATTTTCAAATGGTGGTGCTGCTTTTTAAACCCGTATTTTTTTTCAATGGTAATGTATTGCTCCAGTATAAAATCCTCAAACTGTTTCAGGTTGCGAATGGCCAGGAACGAACTTCGCACCACATGTATAATGTTGTATATGTGTTTGGGGTTTTCAAAAACGGTGTTGTTGAGTTTGGCCTTGCGCAGCATGGAGTCAAGGAACATGCTGAAGTTTAAACTTTTTCCGCTGGTTTTTACTTCGTGCAGTTTCTGCTTGATGATTTGCGTGGTAATGATAATGTTTTCCTCGAGCTGGGCCAGTTTATGCGCCTCGCTTTTTTTGCGTATAAGCGTTCGTATATCAATAGCGTGAAAACTTTCCGAATATTCAATCATCATCAGGTAAAGCGAATTGAGTGTGCCGTATTGTTCGGTTTCCCAGGCTAATTTTTCGGCCTTGCGCGCAATTTTCCACCCTAACCGGTTCATTTTACCTTCAAACAAAAACTTGCACATAGTCATAAGCCCCGATACTTTTGAAGCACCGGTAATGTCATCTTTGCGCGATTTGAGTACATAATAATCGGTAAGTTTTTCCATCAGCCGCTTGCGGTTCTGGTGGTAGGCATCTTTCTGGTTTTTTTGTTTGAACTTTTTCTTTTCACCATTTTTCGGATCGGCCAGTTCATGGAATATTTCCAGGTCATCGCGGCTCTCTTTTTCTTTTTCAACGTTAAGAAAACGTATAAAATTGTTTTTATCGCGCTCATTCATGAGCATGATGATGTCTTTAATATCATCCATTTGAAATCAGTTTTTTGTCGGGTGAAACGATATAAATATATGAAAATAAGTTAAGTGTCTCGTTTTTTAGGAATCATTTTTTCAAGGTTTATTTTGGGTGTTGAAAAACAAGGTCCTAGCTTTACTCAAAAATTAAACAATGCGCCTAAGCAATGCATGAGAAAACAAAAAAGCAGAACATATGGAAAAAATAAACATGAACAATACCAGCCTGTTTAACCGTATAAACGGGCAGGCAACAAAATGGCTAACCATGGTGATAATGGTTTTCGTGGTAAGCAAAAAAACATTTGCCGCGGGCGATACGCTTCGCAAAAAGCAAACGGTAAGTGTACTGTCACTTGACACAAAAGGTGTTGACCTTGACCCGGTACAAGCCGGTAACCTGGTGCGCCTGGAACTGGAAAAGCTGGATGTATATGAGGTAATGGACCGTTACGATGTAACGTATCTGATCGAAAAAAATAAATTGCAAATCAACAATTGTTATGGTAAAATTTGTCTTGTTGAAATCGGTTCAACCATCAAAAGCGAAAAAATGCTTACCGGAACCATTGAATTGATAGGTAACAATATTATTTATTCGTTACGCCTGGTTGATGTAAAATCGCAAATGATTGAGAAGTCGGCCGTGCACGAGTTTTTAAACCTGCCGGCTGAATTGCAGGCCATGACAACCATAACCATGCGTGAATTGTTCGGGTTTGAAATCGATCCGCTGTTGTCAGAACGCCTGACCAAGAAAAACAATTATGAAGGCGCCCAAAACAACCCTAACCAAACGCGGTTGAACTTAAACGGACCACGCATGGGTTTGACTGTACTTACCGGTGAGCAGGCGTCCCTGTTCGGCCGCAAAGCCGAAGAAGGCGGTTATGACGGTTACCCGGTTATGTTCCAGTTCGGGTACCAGTTTGAAATGCAATACCTCAATGAAGGAAATTTCCAGGCCTTGTTCGAATTCATTCCCATGTTGAGCGGAATGGACCAGGGACGTGTTATACCGAGCCTGGCTATATTAAACGGATTTCGTGATAACCGCCATGGTTGGGAATTTGCTTTTGGCCCGGTCATTTATCCGGTAAAACGCGCCCAGGGATTTTATGATGCCGAAGGAAATTGGGAATTGCTTTCAGACCACCGCAACGATACGGCCATGACAAGTTTTCCCATTGTAAAACGCCTTGATAGCCGCGGTGAATTTGAAATCACTTCGGGCTTTGTGTTCGGGTTTGGACGCACGTTTAAATCAGGTAAATTAAATATTCCGGTAAACGGTTACATCATACCGGGCCGCTATGGCTGGCGTTACGGATTTTCATTCGGTTTCAATGTGAAAAAAACACCTAAGGAACCGGAAACCGACTGGAAATCGGCACGGTGGTAAGTAACCATGTTTATAATGAGTCATGACAACGAATATTTAGCTGTGTATTGGCCAGCATAATACCAAAAGCTATAGGTATAAAAAACATTCACCATGTGTTAAAGTAAACCTCCTGATCATAACCAGGAGTGCTATCGGGGTCGCCAGCAGTTTACCGTGTGTTTTGGTTCGGGAAACTTAACTGGCGGCCTTGTCTATTGGAATTTAAAATTTAGAAATTCAAGATTAAAAAATCTGAATGATTTGATTGAAACGAATTACTTCTCCAAAAAAGCCGCTACCGTTTTTTGCGCTTCAATGCAGGCGGTTTCAAGGTCATCGTTCAATAAAACCACATCAAATTGTGTTGCATAGGTAAGCTCACTAAAGGCTTTGTCAACCCTGCGCTTTAAGGATTCTTCGGTTTCGGTGTTGCGGTCACGCAGGCGTTTTTCCAACGCATCAATTGAAGGAGGCATCACAAAAATGGAAAGCGCCTTTCCTCCAAAATATTTTTTCAGGTTAATCCCTCCCTGCACGTCCACATCAAAAATTACGTGTTTGCCATTGCCCCATATGCGGTCAATTTCACTTTTTAACGTCCCATAAAAATTATCCTCGTACACCTCTTCCCATTCAATAAACTCGTTATTGTCCACTTTTTTTTTGAACTCGTGGATGGAAAGAAAATAATAGTCGCGGCCGTGGTACTCGTTCCCGCGTTTATTTCGGCTGCAGGCCGAAATGGAGAACTCAAGGTTGAGGTTGCATCCCAGCAAATAACGTACAATGGTTGTTTTGCCTGCGCCCGATGGGGCCGAAAAAATGATGCATTTGGACATGGGGTAAAGATAGTAAAGTCTTAAGTACTAAGTACAAGGTATACCGTATAAAGTACAAAACAAAGGCTACCTGCTATATACTTTGTACTTAGTACTCAATACTTCAAAGGCGCACAATTCCACTTCTTTTCAGCAATAAATTCAAGTACGCGCGGCAAGGCATATAACATTTTTTCAGCGGCCTTTTCACTGTCGTGAAACACAACGATGGACCCCGGTCGAATGTTTTTAATGACATTGTCCAGGCATTTTTCCCCGTTAACGCGCAAATCAAAATCACCGGCCAGCACGTCCCACATAATGATATCAAACCGTGTTGAAACCACGCGGGTTTGTTCGCGGGTTATTTTACCATAAGGCGGCCTGAACAGTTTTGTTTGCATCAGCTCCTGGCATTTTAAAATGTTGCGGTAATAGTCACGGTTGGCGGTTTTCCACCCGTTAACGTGGTTAAAGGTATGGTTACCTATTGCATGGCCTTTTGCGGCAACCTGTTTGAATACTTCAGGGAATTTAAGGATGTTGTTCCCGATGCAAAAAAAACTGGCTTTGGCATTGTACTGTTCCAATTGCGTAAGTACATCGGCCGTTATTTGCGGGTGCGGACCATCGTCAAAAGTGAGGTACACATTGTTTGTGTGACGCGGCATGTTCCAAACCAGGCTGCTGTAAAGCGCCTTTACAACAGCAGGCGTTTTTGAAACGTACATACAATTATTCTACCGGCTGCGCAGGCGGCATTGGTGGGCCCTGCGGTGATTGCTGCTGGAAAAACTGCGGGAAATACTCCACAAAACTTGCCGCATATTCCTGGTTTTCCTCCAAACACCTGCGTACCCATTTGTCCAGTTGCATCGCAACAGCATCTTCTTTGCTTCGAACCATGTCGGCCGTTTTGGTGTCTTTTGAATCGCGGGCAACCTGTTCAAGCATACCAATGATGCGGAAACTTACCTGCGCACTTTCAAGAGTACCCACGCAAAAACGCGGTGCAAGCGAAGAATAATAGGTGAAGTTTTTGTATTCCTGGTCAACTAAAATGTTAATGATTTCCTGGGCCTTTTTCTTTTCGCCAATCTGGTACAGGATGGGAACAAACGAAGGCATAATGCGGTCGTATGGAACGTTTGCCTCAGGCATTACCTTCAGGCATTTGTCAATAACCTTTCTGCACATATCGTACATTTTTGTTTTATTGGCACCTTCTTTTTTAGCGGTTTCCTGCATTTTTGCCAATTGCTGTTCAAGTGTGGCTTTGTTCCCGAAACCTTTGGCCATG
>DASPJQ010000288.1:0-1634 GCA_035628535.1 Flavobacteriales bacterium
GTTTAAAAATGTTTGAAGAATATGGCGGTGCTTATCCGGTTGTTGATTCTCCTGAACCGGGAGATGAATCGGTGTTGTGGGTGGGTGAAAATACACTGATGGCATTTTCCAATTATTACGGTGGTGAAGAATCTCCGAAACGGGATTTTTTTGTTGTGCGTTTCTCCTCTTCAAAAGGAGGATAGTGATTTTTATGGTAAACGTAACTTCCTGGTGCAAGAAGCAGTTTAAGGCACTGTATCATGAAACCACTTTTATCTTTTGTTGTTCTATTTCTGTGTGCATTTGCGGCTCCGGCCCAACCCGACAGTACCAAAAAATCAAAAAGCGAGGCGCTGATGTTCAGTTATCAATTATACGAGCGCATTAAAAAAGGCGAAAGTTTTGTCGAACTGGCCAAAAAATATTCAGAAGACCCTGGAAGCGCACCAAACGGAGGATTGTATGCCAACATTAACAAGGGCGACTTCATGAAAAAATTCGAGGAGAAACTGTTTTCATTAAAACCCGGTGAAATTTCAAAACCCTTTAAAACTTCTTACGGTTATCACATTGCAGAGTTGGTTAGCGTACATGGCGACAAGTATGATTGCCGGCATATACTTATAACGTATAAAGAATAACAGTTCGGATTAAAATGTTGTCCTACGAATCGTTGTTGTTCGTTTTAAGATGACTTGAATTATTGAATACCAGCCAATTAATAAGTAAGCTGGCAGGCCATTTAGCTTTTCTTAGCTATGCAAAAATGGGTATATTTACGAAGGTCTACCCCTATGCACATGCATTCCGATCCGAGTACAATAAAGTCATCCGGTTTAATCAAAAACTCATTCATATATCAGCTGTTCAATGACCTGAATGGTTATACGCTCAGTTATATTTACCAGGGCGATTTTTCAATTGACCTTTCCAATAAAATACTGGCCCTGGCTGAAAGCAACATGGAAACCTTGGGTGAGGTTTCGGGTATGCGTAAAAAAGTTTATTTCATCATGGTTGAATCGCTGCAGAATATAACGCGGCACAAACGTACGCAGGATAAAACAGCCTTTACCGATTCCAGTTTTTTTGTCATCCAACGGGTTTCGGACCAGTATTATGTGACTTCGGGGAATCTCATAGAAAATGAACATATACCCGGTCTTGAATCGAAACTGATTAAAATCAACAGCCTTGGCAAGGATGCACTAAAAGAATATTCAAAAGAAGTGCTTACCAACGGTGAGCTTTCTGACAAGGGTGGGGCAGGCTTAGGGCTTATTGAAATGGCCCGTAAATCGGGAAACAAACTGGCTTATCATTTCAAACCCATCAACAACAACGTTTCGCATTTTTATTTCCAGATTAAAATTTCAGGGCCGCAAGACCCCGGTGCCAACGAAACGCCCACTGCACTGAATGAAATTGCCTTTATACACACAGCCATCCATGAATTCAGGATACATTTAATTTACCAGGTCGATTTTACGCAGGAAATAATTGTTAGCCTTCTTTCCATTACCGAAGCGCATATTGCTTCTGACGGGCTGGCCGATAAAAAACGAAATTTCAACATTGTGGTTGAATTGCTGCAAAATATTTACAGGCATGCCGATGTAAAAGAAACTGACAAAGAAGGCAAAGCAGGCATT
>DASPJQ010000289.1:0-1241 GCA_035628535.1 Flavobacteriales bacterium
AAAACGGGCCAGCAAAGGACCCACAATCATAATGCTTCCGCGCAGGCCACCGCCTTTGTTCTTAAAATCAGCTGAGTTTAAATATTCAAGGTTGACATCTTTGGCTTCAAAAACGTAATGGCCTTCGCCTTTTTTTTCAACGTCAACGCCCATGGTTGCCAAAAGGCTAATGAGCTTGTTTACATCAATAATGTCGGGAATATTTTTTATGGTAACTTTTTCGGGGGTGAGTAATACTGCACTAATGATTTGCAGCGCTTCGTTTTTTGCTCCCTGAGGGGTAATTTCGCCTTTTAATTTATTACCTCCCCGAATTTCAAAAGTTGCCATTGTTTAGAATCGTTTTTTGTTTTGATTATGTTTTTTAAATTTTTTCTTTTTGAAACTTTGTCCCTGGCTTTGCCCCTGGCCCTGCGGTTTGCCCATGTTCTGGGTACTTAACTGTACATCTTTCCAATCAATTTTTCCACCGCTCATGTCTTTCAAGTGTCCAAGTATTACATCATCGGTTACCGAATCACGGTTCCATGTTAAATACATGCGCTTCATCAAATTGGCCACCATTAATATGATGGCATTTTTTTCTTCACCATCGGGTAAACTCACCGCTTTGGCCACCATTAACTCAATGGTTTTTCCGTAATGGCCGTACTTAACATCTTTGCGCGGGTATTTTACTTTTTCAGGTTTGGTTGCAAATGTTGCGGGTTCAGGCATAGGATATGGTGAGTCCACATCCAGTTTAAAGTCCGATACCAAAAACAAATGCGTCCATAATTTTTGTTTGAAATCTTCAGAACCTGACGGCTGCGGATTTAAAATGCCCATTACCTGTACAATGGTCTTTGCGGCTTTGTTGCGCTCTTCACGATCGGCAATGGTCATAGCATGATTCACCATCTCCTGTATGTAACGGCCGTGTTCAGGCATAAACAAATGCGGACGCTGGGTGTTGTAATCATGGTTAAACATTTTCTTTTCCATATACTTAAAGTTAAACTATAAAATGTACGTCTATACGAATTTGTACATTGACAAATGTTATCAACGAGATATTGTGAAGGTACATAAAAAATCAGTCAATCAAACCCGGTTTTTCGCCAAAATTATCAAAGTAAACAGGCTTTTCATTGAAGTCATCAAGGTATTTATGAAACTGGTAACGAAGTAGTACCGCGCGGCACAGCATCCACACATTGAAGCCTATCCATATGGCCATTAAGTTAAGCCCGAAATAACCC
>DASPJQ010000290.1:0-9872 GCA_035628535.1 Flavobacteriales bacterium
AAAACGTGGCGATTAAAACTAATTTCATTTGCTGCTGCATATTTATTTATTGACACAAGCGCAGAAAATAAGTTGTTTCCGCTGGATCATTTATTTCCCTAATTCGTCCATGACAGCCTGAAATTTCCATTGCAGGTAAACTCCTCCCCGTCTTCGGTAAACCTGAAACTGATTATCCAGTAATATACGCCCTCGGGCAGTTTGCGTTCTTTTAATTTACCCTCCCAGCATTCATTGATTTTAACGGTTTCGAACATGCGTGTGCCCCAACGGTCAAAAATTTTTAACCGGGTATTGGACGGCTGTTGCTTGAATTCAATATAAAAACAATCATTTTTACCGTCCCCGTTGGGAGTTAAAGACGATGGTACAATTACATGAGGGTTGCACTCTTCATCACCGGAAACCATTCCAAGGTTGAGAAAAACCGTCATTATCAAAGCCAAAATGATACGCATGCACAGTTAAATTAGACAATTTTAATGAATCATCATGCTTTATTATACCTATATTTGAAAAAGCCCAACAGGCTATAATTATAACTTATGGAAAATAACAGCAACAATAACAACGAGCACCAGGGTCAATTAAACATAGAACTGAGCGAAAAGGTAGCTGAAGGCATTTATTCAAACCTTGCCATTATTACCCATTCAAACAGTGAATTTGTAATTGATTTCATCAAAATAATGCCGGGTGTTCCAAAAGCAAAAGTCAAATCGCGTATTGTATTGACCCCGCAACATGCCAAACGCCTTATGCGGGCACTTACCGACAATATCATGAAATTTGAATCAGCGCATGGGCAAATAAAGGACACCGAACCTGGTTTTCCAATGAACTTCGGGGGGCCAACGGCTCAAGCTTGATTCAGTACTGAGTTCTGAGGACAAAGTATATAGTACAAGGTATATGGCAATGAATGCCTGGTCAACAAATAACCACACACCCCCGATTTTCATGCGCAAGCTTCTCAATACTCAAATCTATATACTCTATACTTTGTACTAATAAAACCCTTTCTGGTTAAAAATCAAATACCCGAAATTAAACATAAAGGTGAACGGAACTTTATGTTCGGGATAAATGTTGAAGGAAATGCTTACGGGACCCACCGGGCTGTGGAACACGCCAATGATTGAAATAATTACTTCCCGTTTCAAAAACAATTCACTGTATTTTGCAGTACCGTCAACCTGCTCCATAAGCGAATTAAGCGGCTGGAAATAATACGCCTCGGCCCTTAAATCAATTTTACGCGTCATGCTTACAATAAGCTGTGTGCCTACCGACAAATATTTATGGGCCCTTAAATCGGGCATAAAAAGAGTTTTGGTTTCTACAATGGGCGCATAGGCCGGTGCCGCCAACAAACTGGCCGTATAATTCCCATAAAAGGGCTGGAAAGAAAACACGTTGTCGGTGCTAAACCCAAGGTGAAGGTTTGACTTGCGAAAAATGTACTGCTGGTATTCAAATTTAATTAGCGGCCAATTGTGGTATTTTTCTACTGTGTCACGTACCAACGATGTATTACCGGGAACGGTGCGTTCAAACGCATTGATGTAACGGGCTGACAGCCTCAAATAGGACCCGGTATTGGCATATAATTTTCGGTTTAATGAATTGCGTTCATAACTTAATCCTCCGGTTAGCGCATAAACATGGGTTTTATCACTGGTATCTTTCGTGGTAAATTGGTCGGTCCGGTAATAACTGTCGGTTGATTGCACGTACCGCCCCTGCAAAACCAGCTTACCTTTGGTACCAAGGGCCGAAGCAAAATTAAGGCCTATGTACTGTTCGTCCTGAACAAGGTATGACGGCTTTTTATCTTCATAAAACAAATTGGAACTTTTGAAAAAATCCCAACGGTGAATGTTGTATTCAGGTTCTATGTAGTAATGCTTACGGGCAGCCGGCTCAAGCCGAACGGCCGCGCGGCCCGAAGTATAAAATTTACCAAATGAGCTTGAAATATTGAACGTCCATGCCGACCTGCCCAGCAAATGGTATTTGAACCCAACAAAACCGGTGTTTACCGGCCTTGACGATACGTTACCGCCAAATGCAACCTCAAACGGCTTGTCTTTTTTAACCTGTAGCAATAAATCATATTTTTTCGTGGTTGAATCATAATGGGCCATTGGATAAATAAACCGTATTTTTTCATCGCTATACGTTTTATAGTACCGTGGCTTAAGTGTTTTAAGGGTAAGTGACTTTTGTTTGCGTTTGATGGTTTTTTCAATGTAGCGTTTCTGGTTTTCTTTAATTCCGGTAATAATTACGTCTCCAAATTCAGGCTCCGCCATTTTAGCCTGGTATTCCTGGCGTTTTGCTGCCAGTTCTTCACGCGTGACCCTGCGCGCTAACAGAATTTTTATTGAATCAATTTTAGCTATGGTGGCTGCATACCCGGCATCAATGGCTTCTTTCATATTGCTAAAATCAAAAGTTGATGCCCCGTTAAGGTTGGGTTCTATCAATACACTCATATCGCAACTGATTGAAAAATCCTGGCGGGTCACGATCATATTTTCCATCATGTTGAAAATGTCTTCTTCGTCAGGCTTTGATGCGTTTGATGTTACCAGGCTTCCGATAATTATATCGGGATTAAATTCGTGTTCCAATACCCCAACCGGAAAGTTATTGTATAACCCTCCGTCAAGCATTAAACGGTCATCAACCAGGATGGGTCTTAAATAAAAAGGGTACGACATGGAGGCGCGTACGGCCTGGTTGAGGTTTCCTTTTGAAAATACAACCGATCGTTTGGCTTCCACGTCAGAAGCCACACACCTGAAAGGAACAAAAAGGCTGTCAAAATTATAACCAGCAGCAGCTTCGGGCTTCGCAAATACAGCCATCATTTGAAAGTCAAGTGCTGCAGGCGTAACCAGGTTGGTGGGCAAATTGCGAAACAAAATTGAATCGTTGCTAAAGCGGAAATTTACCCATGAGGGATCATAGTCGGGTTTTTTGAAAAAATATACATAATCGGGTTCCATTTTTCCGTCCACCATGTACCTGAATTCTTCTGACAATACAAGGGCCTCCATTTGGGCTGGAGACCATCCCGCTGCATACAGGGCGCCTATCAGGGCTCCTGCCGAAGTTCCGGTAATGCAGTCCACCGGGATACCGTTTTCTTCCAGTGCCTTTAACACACCAATGTGTGACAAACCCTTAGAGCCTCCGCCACTTAGGACCAAACCTACCTTTTGCGCACCTGCCAAAAGTGGGTGAAACAGAAGGCACGCGCTAATCAATATTTTAGTTATTTTTCGCAAGTTTTTAAGCAATGTCTTTCTTCCAAAAGGTAAAAATAATTCTGCAGGTCCTTTTCATTTGCGGGCTGTTTTTGTTAAATGCAGCCGTTTATCAAAAATACAACTACTTTGCACCCGCCCGACACCTCTCCTACATTCCAAAAACCACTGTTTTGTCTATAACCCTTAATACCAATAAACTTAATGGCGGGGCATTTTATAATTTCTTGTATAAGAACGAAGAATTCAAACCTTTATTGGAAGACGAGGAATTTATTAAAACTTTACGTCAATTGTTCAAGGTATCGCAGGCCATTGATATTACCAATCAGTTAAGCATTTTTTTTACCAACAATTCAAGTAAAAAAAATTTCAGGTTCGCTGGCATTTTATGTGATATTACCTCAAGCGACAATACGATAACCCTGCTGGAAAAAGAAGGATTCAAACAAAATTTAAAAGGCGAAAAAACCGTTTACAGGCGCAATGAAAGCCAATATGCCATTTTCAACAATGAGGTGGTTGCTTTTATTCATTTTAAGGACAGCACCTATTCCATCGAAGAAAAATTGGTCGCATTGAAATCAGTAATAACTGAAAACAGTGAGAATAAAACCGGCAAGGCCATTTTACCCTATCTTGAAAAAGGCAATCAGGTAGTTGTTTACAGCCTCCCTGAAAACATTTCAAAATATCCCGTTTGGATGGAATATTTCGTGGCATGCGGCAATTTTAAGGATGATGCGTTTGAATTTGACATAGACCTCAAATTCCAAAAAGACATTTCCAGTTATTTTCCCGAGCACAAGGTCAATACCGATTTCAATTTCGATAACATTGACGGGTATCTTTATTTCAAGTCAACCTTGCATGCCACCAATGCCACGCTGTTGCTCGATAAGCTTTCATTCATTAAATTAAACGACAGCATTGAAAATATTTTCAGGCCTGTACTGCACAACCAACTTGCAAAAGGAATTGAATTTTATTGTTATAACCTCAATAAGGCTGAATTAAAAGTAAAAGAAGATGCCCCGTTTGAACTGAAAATACTGTCTCAGAATTTCGTATTGCCAGCATTTGATTTCAGGTTGAATTGCAGTAACCCGAAAAAAATTGACACCTTGCTGTTTGCCTATAAAAAACAAAACAAAATCATCCAGGCCAAAGACAATTGGTTTTTATGGGAACGCGACCAGCATTACAAGGTCTATTTCGGGGTAAAAAACGATTGGTTGAACATTACAACTGAACCAAGCCGTTCGGACCAATTGCCCGAAACGGGGTATTCAAATGTATTTTATTTCAACAGTGACAATTTTAACAACAAGCTGCCCAATATGCAGTTCAGGATGGTAGCCGATGAAAAAAAATATTTTGATTCATTCCTGGTTTATGCAACCGGTGCCAGCAGGAACATCCTGCACCTGAAAGGAAAATTGGTGTTGAAGCGTGAACACGATGGCCTTATTGAATCGCTTGACATTATGTTCCTGCGCGCACCCAGAGACCTTGAAATTGTTAAACCGTTGCTGCAAATGCTTTGAAATAGGCAGGCGCCTTAAGCAAACGCGAACCGTACCACGAAAACATTTCACCATCCACAATTTTTATATTTTTCATGGGCATAAAACCGAACTCTGCTTTATGCTTTTCGCTAAAAGGAAAAGGTTCTGATGAAAGAAAAATACAGTCAGGTTTCAGTGCATTTACCTGTTCTGAAGTCATTTCGGGATAACGGGCCGTTTTTACAGCATTTTCAAAACCGGCATGCATCAGTAAATTATCAATGATGGTATGCTTTCCAGCCACCATGTACGGATTTTTCCAGATGAAATATACCACACGCTTCAGGTTTTGGGGCGTACTTAATCTTGCGAACTCAATCCTAATGGCGTCAACCAGTTCGTTCGCTTTTTCTTTTTTGCCCACCATCTCCCCCACTTCTGCAATCATGGCGTATGCATCTTCAAGGGTGTATACTTCGGTTACATGAACGTTAAATTCCTTTTGAAGAACTTCAACCTGTTCCCTTTCATTTTCTTCTTTATTGGCTATGATGAGATCAGGCCTCAGCGCACGTATTTTTTCAATGTTGAGCGTTTTTGTTCCGCCAATACGTGTAACCGACCGGAACATTTCATGGGGATGAATGCAGAATTTTGTAATGCCGGCTAGTTCTTCGCGTAAACCTAAATCCCAAAGGAGTTCGGATTGGGAGGGGACAAGGGATATGATTTTTTTAATTTTCAATGAATCAATTTACAATATCAATTTGGGGCAACCGTTTACTATGCATTGATAATTGATGATTAGTAATTGATAACCTTCAATAAGCAATTAATTTTAAAAGCTTCTCCTCCAACTGCGCATTCGCCAGAAAATTATTTTCAAGGTTAACGGCAAATGGCACGGGCGTATCCAAACTGGCCACGCGTACGACCGGTGCATCCAAATACTCAAAACAATTTTCGGTAATCAATGCCGATATCTCACCACCTATTCCACCAGTCAAACAGTCTTCATGCAACACCAATACCCTGCCTGTTTTGCGCACCGACTCATAGATGGTTTCGGTGTCCAACGGCAACAAAGTACGCAGGTTGATCAGATCAACAGAAAGTTCGGGATGTTTTTTCATCACGTCAAGCGCCCAATGCACACCCAAACCGTATGTAATTATACTCACCTGGTTACCCTCTGTTATACGTGCTGCTTTCCCGATTTCATAAGTGTAATACCCGTTAGGTACCATTTCCTGTACGCTGCGGTAAAGGGCTTTATGCTCAAAGAAAATTACCGGGTTGGGGTCTTCAAAAGAAGCCAGCAACAACCCTTTTGCTTCTTCGGGAAAAGCTGGATACACCACTTTTAATCCCGGTGTATGCACAAACCAGGCCTCATTGCTCTGCGAATGGAAAGGTCCGGCAGCAACGGCTGCACCGGTTGGCATGCGCACAACCACATCGGCATGCTGGCCCCAACGGTAATGGATTTTTGCAAGGTTATTTACAATCTGATTGAAACCGCAGGTCACAAAATCGGCAAACTGCATTTCAACCATGCCTTTCATGCCGTTAATGCTCAAACCAAGCGCGCTTCCTATAATGGCCGACTCGCACAAAGGCGTATTGCGTACGCGTTGTTTTCCAAATTCGGTCAGAAACCCTTCGGTCACTTTAAATACACCTCCATATTCGGCAATGTCCTGTCCCATCAACACCAGTTCCGGGTGTTTTTTCATGGCCTCGCGCAATCCGTCACTCACCGCATCAATCAAACGCATTTCTTTTTTATCGCTTCCTGCATTTTTTACTTGTTGTATATAGGGCGCGTACACATCGGCCAGTTCTGTTTTCGTGTCTGGTGTAACAGCCGGTTCGGCAAAGGCCACTTCCAGTTCCGATGCAATCAATTCCTTTATTTCTTCTTTGATGGAATCGGCCTGCTCCTGCGCTATTATTTTTTCTTCAAGTAAAAACAATTCGTAGTTGTTTACCGGGTCCTTTTTCGCCCAGGTGTCCTGCAATCCCTCAGGATAATATTTTGTACCTGATGCCTCCTCGTGACCGCGCATTCGGAATGTCATGCACTCCACCAACACGGGCCGTGGATTTTTCCGGATATCTTCCAGCAAACGTGTAACCGTTGAGTGCACTTCAAGTATATTATTGCCGTCAACCTTTACACCTTCCATTCCATAACCAATTGCTTTATCAATAAACTGTTTGCAACGGAACTGTTCATTTGACGGGGTTGATAGCCCCCAGGCGTTGTTTTCAATGGCAAAAATTACCGGTAAATCCCACACGGCAGCTACGTTCAGGCTTTCGTGAAAATCACCTTCGCTTGCACCGCCATCGCCACTAAACACCACAACACCTTTTTTTTCGGACTTTAATTTATGCGAAAGCGCAATTCCATCGGCAATGCCCAACTGCGGGCCCAGGTGTGAAATCATTCCAACTATTTTATGCTCTTTTGATCCGAAATGGAACGAACGGTCGCGGCCCTTGGTAAAACCGCGTTCCTTGCCCTGGAATTGCAGGAATAATTTGCGTAAGGGAATGTTGCGCGATGTGAATACACCAAGGTTCCGGTGCATGGGCAAAATATACTCATCGTTTTGCATGGCCATTGTTATACCCACCGAAATACCTTCCTGCCCATAACTGGAAAACCACTTTGAAACACGACCCTGGCGCAGCAGGATAAGCATTTTTTCCTCAATCAAACGCGGCAATTGAATGGCCCTGTACAAATCAATTAACTGTTGGTTGGTGTAGGAACCTTTTTTAAACTCAATATGCCTTTTTTCAAGAACCGCCATAGAATAAAATTACCCCGTAAAAGTAGTAAAATTGAAGGCTTTTGCAATGGAAAATAAATTACTTTTGGGAAAACCCTTGATCCACTTGAAAAACAGCCGTTACCTATTTATTGTTAATCCCGTTTCAGGTACGGGTAAGCAAAAAGGCGTTGAAAAATATATTCAGGATGCTGCCGCAAAATATAACGTAGAAGCCCTTATTGAATTGACAAAAAGTAGGGGTCATGCCAGCGAAATTGCAAAGAAAGCATCGGAGCAAGGCCTGGACGTGGTAGGTATTGTGGGCGGTGACGGATCGGTAAACGAAGCAGGAAAATCGTTGTTGCATACGAATACTGCCATGGGCATCATACCAACCGGTTCGGGCAATGGTTTGGCAAGACATTTGAAAATTCCATTGGAGATAAAAGATGCGGTGGAACGTGTTTTTACCGGGAAACGAACTGCCATGGATGTAGGAAAACTTGAAAACCATGTTTTCCTCTCAACAGCTGGATTTGGTTTTGATGCGCATGTGGCCCATTTGTTTGCGAAGGAAAAAAAACGCGGGTTCGGCACTTACATTAAAACTGTACGCAGGGAATTGTTCCATTTCAAACCGTTTGTTTTTTTCCTGAAAAATGAACAGGTGGTTGAAAAAGCGTTCATGTTATCAGTGGCCAACATCCCGCAGTTCGGCAATAATTTTACCATTAATCCGAATGCCAGCGAAGCTGACGGTTTATTGAATTGTACATTAATAAAACCTTTTCCCAAATACAAAATACCGTATATAACCTCGCGTTTTTTCAGGCAAAGCATAAACAAGTCAACCTATTTCCGGGAGTGGGCAGGCGAAGAATTTGAAATCGAATTGCCGCATTTGTTTGCCCATGTTGATGGGGAACCGGTTTTTTTAAACAGAAATAAATTTAGGTGTCACGTGGAAAAAGCTTGCCTGGATGTGATATCCTGAATTTACTATAGAAAGTGCCTGCGGCACCTCAAAGAGAACATGCGAGAATCTTTGCATGATTACTGTAAGCACATTAAAAAGACGATTCTCCGATGTGAACCGGCTAATCGGTTTAGCGATTTCACTGCGATTTTAAACTATTTCGCCTTTTATGACCAGGCGTCTGTATGGTTAATTTCAAACCGTAAACACCTGCCCATCGTAAGCCAGTTTTATTTTTGGCGGCAACCCTTCCTCAATGACTTCATGCAATCCCAACAAATGGCTGATGTGTGTAAAATATGTTTCGTTGGCATTTATTTGTTGGGCCACTTCCAGGGCCTCTTCCAGGTTATAATGTGAAATGTGCTTTTGAATGCGCAAAGCGTTCAGCATTAAAATTTCCGAGCCTTTTATCTTTTCCATTTCACGTTCGGCAATGAAATTGGCATCGGTTACATAGGTAAAGTTCCTGATCCGGAACCCAAATACCGGCAATTTATAGTGCATGACCTCTATGGGAGTAAAATCGATGTCGCCAATCCTGAACGTTTCGTTTTTAATTTCAATCAAATTGAGTATTGGCACACCCGGGTATTTTTCTTCTGTAAAAGCATAGTGGAACTCGGTTTTCAATGCCTCCAGCACACGATCCCGTCCGTAAATATCGACTGCGCTTTGCTGGATAAAATTGAATGCGCGCACATCGTCAAGCCCTGCAATATGGTCTTTATGTTCATGGGTGAATAAAACGGCATCAAGCTTTTTTACCTTGAATTTGAGCATCTGCTGCCTGAAATCTGGACCGCTGTCAATAACCACACTTGTAGTTGGCGATTCAACAAGAATGCTACTCCTGAGCCGGTTGTCATTCGGATTGGCCGAATTGCACACCGCGCAACGGCAGGCAATTACAGGTACTCCCTGCGAAGTACCGCTACCCAGTACGGTTATTTTAATGGTTGCGGCCAATTGCCTGTAAATATAAGCATGATTCCAATTAAATAATCTTATTATTTTTGGATATGGACTTAAACCAGGATTCGGGCTTTTTACTTACATACAAACAGTGGATTGAAATTGGCATTATTGTAGTTGCCACATTTATTATTACCCGCGTTTCAAAATTGCTTATGAACCGTTTCATCAAACGTTCATCGGCCGTTTTAAAAATTGACAAAACGCGTTATAAATTTTTTTCCAATGCCCTCAATGCGGTCATTTATATTTTTGCCATCATTTTCATTATTCATACCATACCTGCACTCCGTAGTGTTTCCACTACTCTTTTTGCAAGTGCCGGTATTCTTGCTGCAGTAATTGGTTTTGCCTC
>DASPJQ010000291.1:0-12354 GCA_035628535.1 Flavobacteriales bacterium
AACAAAAAGAAGCGCCTGGGCGATGTGGAGCCGAAGCGGATCCGGTATAAGAAATTGGTGAAGTAATTCAGTTTACAGTTTAGTCAAAATACAGGGCCTGGATTTATTTCCGGGCTTTTTTTTGGCGGCCCCCTGACGAAGCGCAGTTATTTCTGTAAAAAATGCGACCATACAGGCGCTTGTCAGGGCCGGGTTATCGCCCATAGTCCTAGCCTTTGTTTACTCTGATTAAGATTTTTTATGAGGGCTGCGGGCCATTTGGCTCTACCCCTGGCCGGTTTTGTTGTAGCCAGACTTTCTCTTATACCCATCTAATTTCAACGAAAACTTGTTTTATGCAGTTAAACTCATGAGCTACAATGTAGCTGAATGCTATGGTTTGTTTTTCGAGCCCAATGCAGCATTAATTCCATCATTAAAAAAATAACAGCCGCAAGCTGGAGCGCCTCGGGCAAATGCTGGTATTTTAAGGCCGATGTGGGTAAACTCATGCAATTGGTAAAATAGCTGGAAGGTACTTTTGGCCTGCATGTAAACCTCAATGCCATTGTTGACCAGGCTTCGCTTACTCAACCACCGTCCGAAACACTTGTGGTCATCGAAAATTTTGCTTCCTGGATGCATGCCATGCGTTACAGCAGCAACACGGTGAACGTGTACTGCGAACTACTGGTCGTGTTTTTCTCGTTCTACCGGCATAAAAGTATTGATGCTATTACCTTACGTTAGGTGCAAGCCGTTGGACTTTCTCGTAAATAAGACTTGAAATGACTATGGACTTAAATCCACCATATAAAATGTTCTGAATTTCATGCTCAGCTTGCGGACATGGACCTTCATGACATGTAGAATCCATATGCCGGAATTTACCCGGTACATTCAAAAAACAATTCGGCAGAAAAAAGTTTACATTGCCGCTTTTGAAATGAAGTTTAGCAAACCTTTAACAGAATATGAAGAAACGCAACGAGTATTATTTCGGTTAAAAGGATACTGCAGGACCATTTTCCGATTATCTCCACACCCTATGCTCGCTATCAAATACATGGTGATTAACCATAGGTACACGTATGCATAACCTAATTGTAATTCCCGCATTTGGTTTTTTCCATCGGGATGGTTTAATTTTGCTGCAATCATTGTACTGAAATCCTACATGGCTCATATAACCTATGACCCAGAAACCGGCACAATGAACATGAAGAATTTTTAAGGTAATGAAATTTCATTTTCCTTTAACGGCATTGCTCTTTTTACTGTCTGCAAATACCGTTTCGGCCCAAATAATCTGGAACGAAGACTTTGTTGGTTACGCCAATTGTTCCACTACCGGGGCCAATAACAATACCGCAAATCCTGCCAATGACTGGACATCCTCCTATACTGATTGCGATGACGGGGCCACAACGTGCACATCATCACAAAGCTTTTGGGGTACACAGTCAAGCACAAACAATTTCAGGGTCAATGACATTGAAGGTGGGGCCTGCTGTGGTACGGGTGGAACCGCGCAAAATTACCTGACAACCGAGACCATAAATATTTCAGCATACGCCAGCGTTTTACTAAATGTCACTATAACAAAAAGCGGGACGTTTGAAGCCGGTACGTTGGGAACGTGCGATAACAGCGGAGATATTGTGCAGATAACTTACAGCCTTAATGGCGGGGCCTTTATCCAATTCGGCACAAATGGTTTTCTTACCGGGAACTTTACATCACCTTCAACGGCTTCATCGTGTGTAAGCGGAACCACCATCGCAATCCGCATACAGGCAGGTAATAAAGCCAATGATGAAAACATTTTTATTGATGACATTATTGTAAATGCGGTTTCATGTACACTTCCTGCAGAACTTTCAGGTTATTACATTACCTGCGAAAATGACGGTTTTATTAAAGCCTGCTGGACAACCGCCTCTGAAACAAATAACAGCCATTTCACCCTGCAAGGTTCAGTTGACGGCTTGTCATTTATGGGTTTAACAAGCGTTCAGGGACAGGGCAATTCAAACAGCCCAACCGAATATAATACTACGTATAAAAACATTGATAACTATAAATATTTCAGGCTGGTCCAAACCGATTTTGATGGAAGGTCAATCAACCATGCTGCAATATATGCCGATTGTTCAAAAGAACAGGGCGGCTTATCGGTTTTTGCCAATGAAAATAAACTTACCATTTCAATGGCCAAAGACCTTCCCGGCAAAACAGAGTTTTCGTTGTATGAAATTACCGGAAAATTACTGACCGTTCAAAGCACTGTAGGTTATGAAAACAATGCCCCTGTATTTATGGATATTTCTTCGTACCCGAACTGCGGCATTTATATTGTTAGTGCGGTTAACCAGGTTACAGGCGAAAAATTTTATTCAAAAGTACATTTTTGACAACAGGCATAGCTGGTGCAATGGTCATTGCTTTTTCTTTATCTCAAATTCTTTTTTATATTTATTGGTTCCCTCTGTAAATTCAACCGTATACGTTCCCTCATTAAAATAATAATTCCCATTCTCGCCCTGCATCAATTTATCTTCTTCCTTTTTTTGTTTTTTATTATATGCAAGGGCCGTTTCAGGCGTTACAACCAGGTCAAGTGTGAGTTCCTGGAGTCCCGCCCTGAGCGAAACATACTTGGAAACCCAGGTATTGTCACCCTTCCATACTTTTACAGTTACCGTTTGTTTAGCAGGACTGAAATAGGGTACACGCACCGTTGGGCCGTTTTGAGAATGCCTGGCAAACCACTTTTGTTTGTGGCCCCAATTTTTGGACCAGCGCATGGTTGCAATGGGTAAAATTTTTATTTCATCTTTACGCTCGTCTTTCAACAGGGCCTGTAAAGCTTCAAGGTCTATTTTATAAAGCGACCTCCCGTGCGTACCAATCAAAAGGTCGGCTTCACGTTCCTGTATGGCCAAATCATGCACCGGAACAACCGGTAAATCATTTTTAACGGGGTAAAATGTTTCGCCCCGGTCCAGGCTGATGTATAAACCATCATCAGTACCCACATACAATAAATTTTCATTGGTGGGGTCTTCGCGGATAACATTGATGGGATATTGTGGTAAATTCCCTCCCAGTTTTTTCCAATGGGCGCCATAATCTTCCGAAACAAACAACATGGGCCTGAAATCATCAAGTGTATGGCCGCTTAAGCATGCATATACGCGTGATTCTTTAAACGCGGAAGCCACTACCCTGCGTACCCAAAAATTTTCAGGAAGCCCGGCCGAAACGTTTGTCCAGTTGCTCCCCCCGTCTTTTGTCACGTACACGAGCCCGTCATCCGAACCGGTGTAAAGCAACCCAAACCTCAAAGGCGATTCATGAATTGCCGTTAACGTTGCATACGCCACGTCACCCGTTTTGGCCCCTTTGGTCAGATCGCCCGAAATGGCTTTAAAATCATCGCCTTTATTGAACGAACGAAAAAGTTTATTGGAGCCAAAATACAATACATCGCGTTGATGAACGGACAAATGAATGGGCGCC
Source organism: Flavobacteriales bacterium (assembly GCA_035628535.1). GTDB lineage: Bacteria > Bacteroidota > Bacteroidia > Flavobacteriales_D > UBA2798 > DASPJQ01. The sequence continues at coordinate 3,502 of DASPJQ010000291.1, forward strand.
TGCCAATTGTAACGCATGGGCCTTTCACCCAATTCATGTTTGGGTGTTATAAACGTATTTTCACCGGTTGCTTTATTGATTCGGAAATAATTCCCGTACTGGAAACCGGTATAAACGGTATTGTTATCGCGTGTGTCAACCTGTACCTGCATGCCATCACCCCCCAAAATGGTTTGATAGGGATATTTGCCTTCCATTTGCCATCCGGGGTTGTTGGTATAATTATGATTACCGCACCAAACACCGTTGTCCTGCAAACCGCCATATACATTGTAGTTCTCGGCATTGTCAACGGCAACAGTATAAAATTGTCCTACTGGCGGGTCAATGCATTTGATCCAGTTTTTTCCATCGTCATAGGTAATGTTTAACCCGCCATCATTGCCATTGATCAAATGCCCCGGTTTATCTGGATTGATCCATAACGCATGGTGATCAACGTGCACATTATCACCATTAATATTCCTGATGGTTTTTCCACCATCATCGCTGGTGGCCACATAAAATGCAGCCAGGTAAACCTTGTCGTGATTTTTCGGATGCACACGTACCTGTCCGAAATAATATCCATAGGTAAAAACCATGTTGTCAAGATAACCCTCGTGTGTTTTTTTCCAGGTAGCGCCCCCGTCATTACTGCGGTATAATTCGGCTCCTTTAACGGGGGTATCAAATAAGAGCGCATTGGCATCTTCCAAAAACTCAACCAGTGAAACCGGGTTGATTTTGCCCGTTCTCACCATTTCTTTTACGTTGTCGGCTTTGTATTTTTCCGGGAATTCATTGTCGCGCAAAAAGGCTGAAAGTTTTTCATCTGATAATTTTAAAAATTCGTCTTTTGGCATTTTGCGTAAATCGTCTTTGGTCAATCCTTCCGGTTTTTCTTCATTGTTTTTTTCACGATGGTCCTGGTTGTCCAAAAAAGCATAAATAACGTTACTGTCCTGGTAACTCATGGCCAATCCGATGCGTCCAACCCCTTTGCCTTGCGGAAAACCGCTTTGGGCCGTTGAAATTTTTGACCAACTTTCACCACCGTCCTTACTTTGGTAAATTCCTGATCCTTCACCGCTTTCTTCAAAATTCCATCCCGCGCGTTCACGTTGCCAGGCTGCAGCAAATAAATTTTTTGGGTTCTGCGGGTCAATTACAATGTCAATAACACCTGTTTTATCATTGACAAACAAAACCTGTTTCCATGTTTTACCACCGTCACTTGTTTTATATACGCCACGTTCTTTGTTATACGTAAATAAATGACCAATGGCCGCAACAAAAATTTCATCGGGGTTTGCGGGATTCAAAACAATTCGTCCGATGTGGTGGGTCTCTTCAAGTCCGAGCGCTTTCCAGGTTTTTCCATTGTTATCGGTCACAAAAACTCCTTTACCAGCATAGGAGGACCGTGAGGAATTATTTTCACCTGTTCCGGCATAAATTTTTTTTTGCTTCCAGTCAATGGCTATATCGCCCAAGCCAAATGTAACACCTGCATTAAAAATCTGCTCAAAGGTTGTGCCGTTGTTTTTTGTTTCCCACAGCCCGCCTGTGGCAAAAGCAGCATAAAAATGGGTTGCATCAGCCGGGTCAACTTCCAGATCCGTTACACGCCCCGACATAATTGTTGGACCAATGCTTTGCGCTTTTATGCCGTTTAAATAATTATACCAGGCAGAATCTACCTGTGCGTGAACAGTTGTTGTAAAAAGTACTGCCGTTGCAAGTAAATTTTTCTTCATTGTTGTGATTTCAAACCACCAATTTATTAATTTAAGGTTATTAATGGCCCTGGTTGTGAAAATAAAAAGCGGCATTCACGCTATTTCCATCCGAAAAGTGCTGATTATCGCTTTTTCAATACGCATTGCCTGGTATTTGTTCATTTTGTTTACCAATCCCGGTGGCTTTTGGTTGTACGATTCAAATGGTTACTGGAACCTGGCCTATAATTTGAAAGAGTACGGCATATTCAGCCAGACCTCCGATACCTACCAGGAGCCTCTTTTACCTGATTATTTCCGCACACCTTTATACCCATTCCTCATTTATCCTACCTTATGGGTTGATATGAGCGGATCCACAGTGCCGCTTATCAATATTGTTTTTGACTGCCTTACCTGCTGGCTCATTTACAAAACCGTTTACCTTATTGTAAAAAATGAGAATTATGCAAAGGCCGGAAGCCTGGTTTATGCCATCCATATACCTGCTGTTCTTTTCAGCAGTTTTGTACTTACCGAAACAGTTTTCGCTTTTCTCATCCTGTTATTCGTGTATTTATTTTTTAAATGCAATTTAAGTCCTGGATGGAAAAACGGGTTATTGTGCGGGTTTGCCGGTGGATTGTGCGTTATGTGCAAACCGCTTGGTTTTGTATTGATTTTTCCGGCCATCATTTTTTTATTGGTCAGGCATAAATTAACTGTAAAAGCTTTGTCAACCGTATGTATTATGGTGCTTGCGTTTTATGCGGTACAATTTCCCTGGATGCAGCGCAACAAAAATACATTCGGGCGTTATTTCAATTCAGTTTTAGGCGAACACCTTATACTGGGCTACCATGCCGCGCATGTTTATGCAAAAGCCAACCACGTCAATTATTTTGACGCGAAAGAAATGCTCATCAATGAATGTTTCCAGGGGATTGATTACGATCCATACAAACATCCCTATGAATATGCCAAACGGGCTGAACAAAAAGCCTATGAAGTATTGTGGAACAACAAATTTATTTTCTTACGCGAGCACAGCAAGGAATGCATAAAATTTTTTTTGCAACCCATGAAAATGTACACAACCCACCAATTGGGCAAGCATGCCTATACAAAATTTGTTACCTGGTGCCTGGTGGCATTGCAGGTATGCATTTCATTCGTGCTGTTGTCAACCATTGCCTTTGCACTTTACCGGTATTTGCGAAGGCAATTAAAATTGCATTGGTTTACATGGTTTTTACTTGTGCTCATGCTTTTATTTGCACAGTTTAATACAATGCCTTATACCGATGCGCGTATGCGCCTGCCGGTTGATCCCCTGCTTATTGTGCTTTTTGTATTGGTGAGTTTTGCCCTGGCGCCCGCTAAAAATACGTATAATCAGCAACTTAAGCTTTTGTTTACAAAACGTTCAGCATAAAAATCACCGTTTTAAGGTATCCCGGAAAAAGCGTGTACGCTTACTTTTACATCATGCAACGAATTTTACTAATGCTTGTGTGTGCCGGCCTTTTGGCGGCATGCAAAAAAAAGAAGGAACCCGATCAACCAGACCCGGCATCGGCTTACGACCAGGTGGCCATGTTTCAGAATTATTCGGCTAATTTAATTGTTCCATCATACCAGGCATTGAAGGTGCAGGCCGACAGCCTGGATTTGCGGGCCGCTGCATTCATTGCAAGCCCATCGGTTTCAAATTTATTGCTGGTACGATCATCGTTTTTAAATGCGTATAAACAGTATATGCATGTGGGTATGTACGAATTCGGACCTGCAGCCAGTAATTCGTTTCGCGCTTCAACCAATATTTTTCCATGTGATACAACACAGGTAAACGCCAACATAAGCAGCGGGTCATACGATTTGTCGTCTGCTTCACAAGCCGATGCCACCGGGTTACCCGCCCTGGATTTTATTTTGTATGGCAAAAACAAAACTGACGCGGCCATTGTAAACCTGTTCAGCACAACGGCCAACCGCAGGCAATACCTGGCTGATTTATGCCTTGACCTGAAAACGCGCGTTGCCACTGTACTGAATGCCTGGAACACCGGCTACACCTCAACCTTTAATGCTGCTACAGGCAATGCGGCAGGTAATTCGTTAAGCAACCTTATAAACGAACTGAATTACGATTATGAGATTGCCAAAAATGCCCGTGTTGGCATACCACTGGGCAAACAAACAATGGGTATACCGATTCCTGAGAAATGCGAAGCGTTGTACAGTAAACAAAGTTTATTGCTGATTGCTGAAAAAGTAAAAGCGCTTGAGAATACTTACCTGGGGCGTTCACAGGCCGGTTCAAACGGGCAGGGCCTTGACGATTACCTGGACTTTATTGGAGCAACACATGGCGCAACAACCCTCAATGCCGCTATACAGGCAAAATTTACCGAACTTAAAAATTTAATTGCGTTAATCCCGGGGCCGTTAGATTCTGATGTGGTTTCGAATCCAACTCCGGTTGACAATGCCTATTTGAAGTTCCAGGAATTACTGGTGTTGTTGAAAACCGACATGCCTTCGGCTTTGAGTGTTTACATAACCTACGTTGACGGGGACGGAGACTAGGGATGTTCTTCGTCAATGACGAAGCGCTTGTTATGATGCTGACAGCGCTGTTTAAGTAGCGCTCGTCAGCATTCTTCGTTGTTCGTGACAACAGGACTTGTTAAGCGTTGTTCGTTTTGCGTGTTGATTTCGCTGATTCGGTTGCTAAAAATATGTTAACATCGGTCGGAACCGGGCAAAATCACGCTTCATAAAACTTAAATCTTACTTTTTTTCCTATTTTTACTTCAATGAGTAATTACACCGCCCATCCAACTGCCGTAATTGATGAGGGCTGCACCATTGGCGAGGGAACCCGCATCTGGCATTTTTCGCATATTATGCCTAATTGTACTATTGGTAAAAACTGCAACATTGGCCAAAATGTGGTAGTTAGTCCCGATGTAGTATTGGGTAACAATGTAAAGATCCAGAACAACGTGAGCATTTATACCGGTGTTACCTGTGACGATGATGTTTTCCTGGGCCCTTCCATGGTTTTTACCAACGTAATAAATCCGCGCAGTGCTGTAAACCGCAAAAACGCCTATGCCAAAACGCATGTAGGCAAAGGGGCTTCCATTGGGGCCAATGCCACCATTGTATGCGGACATGACATCGGGCCTTTTGCTTTTATTGGTGCGGGTGCTGTAGTTACCAAAACCGTGCCGCCCTATGCATTGGTTATGGGTAATCCCGCCAGGCAAACTGGGTGGATGAGCGAGTATGGGCATAAATTGAAATTTGATGCGGATGGAATGGCCACCTGCCCTGAAAGTGGCGAAACATATGAACTGAAAAATGGTGCTGTGACCAAAAAATAAAAACCCATGTATAAATTTATCCTTACCGTTTCATTGTGTGCTGTGCTTGGATTCACCCTGGCCCCGCAAACCGACAATCCGGACCAAAATACATCAACAAACGGGCCACGTACATACGGTGCGGTTGGTTCAACCCTTTCATCACGGTGGACACCGGTAACCGTAAACGCAAAAATCATTGAGTTTGTTGACAGCAATAAAGGAAAATTGGTTGGCGGTGGCGAATGCTGGGACCTTGCAAAGGCCGCACTTGATTACTCAGGGGCAAAGTGGAAAGCACCTTATGATTTCGGTAAAAAAATAAGTTACGCCAGCGAAAAAGTTTTGCCGGGTGATATCATCCATTTTAAAAACGTGCATTTTCAGTTTGAAAACGGAAAAGGCAGTTATCCCGAACACACCGCCATTATTTACAAAGTGAACAAAAAGGGCGAATGGAAACTTGCCCAGCAGAATTTCAACGACCAGCGCTTTATCACTATTGATGATTTTAATTTGGCATGGAAAAAAAGCGGGGTGATTGAAATTTACAGGCCACAATAATTTTGAAGCCAGTAACATTTAATTTAATTTCATTCAATGCAGGTTAACAACCTTGCTTATATCAGAAATTATAATGAACCCAGTCATACTTTATAACATTTGCTTTATGAAATACATCATTTTAAAAATCAGGCTGTTTGTTTTTTATACTTCAAATTAAAAAACGTGTGAAAGAACGCAATGAAGGTAACACCGCTTTGCGTCTCGAGCGTATCTTCTGATAAAAACGAAAAGACCATGATGAATAAAAATGCCAATGCGGTATAGTGGTTTTGCCCGTACGCATTTGTCCATACCATTGAAAAAGCATAAGCCAAAAAAATAATCAGCCCAATTATGCCGAATGCAACAGCCATGGTCAGGTACTGGTTATGCGCCCGCAATTTATGCCGGTGTTCAATTTCAAATTTGTAATGGGTATATACTTCGTTGTATGCATCGCCCACATCACCTGTACCCAAACCAAAAAGGGGGCTGCGCAAAAACAAATTCCAGCCAATGCGCCAGTATTCAAAACGCTGGGTCACGCTGTTGCCAAACGGATTGCGGTTATCGGAATTATACGATACGAATTCAAACACAATTTGCACGAGGCGTCTTTGCCAGCCGTACATGGTGGTGTAGGAATAATTGGCTATGCCATTCTCAATATTGCGTATGTCCTGTGCGGTTAGTTTTTCAACCGCCTCCTGGTCTTTGGCCATACCTTTTGAGTTCAAATACCGTATGAGCGTGGCGTATAACGTTTGGTGCAATTTGTCGCGGCCTTCAAACCTCAAGGCTGAACGTTTTTCCCACGCGGTTTTCAATTCCCATGGGGCAATGAACTTACCAACCACGCAGCCGTTTTCCACATAAGGAAAGTTTTTATCGAAAATATATTTCTCACCGTATTTGGAGGCCGTTGCCGTAATGGGGCAATCCTTTAAAGCGTACACAGCCGCCACGCTGGCATAAACATACCCGGCAACAGAAACAAACACAACAGCCATGAAAGAAATGGAAACAATGCGCCATTTTAAGGTAAGCTTTTTGATTATTGCGTAAACCAATGTAAAAACAGCCAACAAACACAAGAACACAATGGCGGTGCCCGATTCAATAAAATTCAGGAAAAAAAGAAACCATAAAATAATCAGGGCACAGGCAAGACGCAACGGGTTATTTTTTGTTTTATACGCATCATAACCTAAAAAACAAATAGCCAGGCACATGAACAATGCCAGCCTTACACCTGAAACACCAAAAATCATGGTGCGCATGTCGGCTTCAGTAAACTGGACGGGTTTTATCCAATGAAAATAAATGGCAAAGCTCAGGAAAGAACAGGCAATAAGCGAACCAACAAACACAAATTTTATGTAAGAAAACATTTCCCTTAAATCAAAGGCGCGTGAACTTCCAAAAATAAAAGGCAGTATTACCAAAGGCAGCTTGGTTTTAATGTCTTTTAAACCGTAGTGAATGTTTTCAGACCATAATAAACCAGTCAGGTGTAATAAAATTAAAAGAAGGGAAATCCAAAAAAACGGTTGACGTTTTAAGCTTTTGATGCGCACTACAAAATCAGCTTCGCTCAGCCACGCTATGCCGCATACAATTATGCCAACTGAAACAGCGGGTTTTGATAAGGCCATGCCGGCAATAATGCCCAGCAAACCAGTGTAATAAAGCCAGCGAATGTATTTCTGATCAATCACCTTGAAACCGTAACGCTAAAATAAGCGTGATATTTCATGGTGGTATGCCACTTTGTTATTTTTTTAGCGTTCCTTCCAAAATAGCTTTGTGCCTTGCCTCATCCTTAAGCACCTTCACGGCCTCTTCAAGGTATTCATCATAGTTGAATGAATTTTCGGTGCGGCCGTTTTGGAAATAGTAGCGCGATACGATTTCATTCTCAATAATTTCTTTGATTTCAGGTTTGAAACGCTCAAAATCGGCCATTTTATCGGCCTTGATTTTTGCGAAAACCCTGTCGAATTCGCTTTCGGCACCGGCATAATAATTTTCCTTTTGTGCCGACTTTTTAAACTCCTCAAAGCGCAATTCGGTTGTTGTCTTGTATTTAAAATCCTTGTCTTTTATCTGCGCCAGAAATTCACCATATTCAGCATCGGTAAGCTTGAACTGGCGTGCTTCGGTAATGCTTGGGTGCGCGCGTTCATATCCGGTTGCATAATTAAACACCAGGTCTTCGGTAATCACAATGGCGGCCAGTTTGCTGAATTCTTTTTCATCCACCTTCACATCAGGATCAATGCCCCTGCCGTCAACCACCTCACGCCCGTTTTTGGTTTTGTATTTTTGTATAACCGAATCGGCAATGGCCGATGCTTTATCACCCGCTTTCTTGGTTGTATAATCCAGTTTTTGGATACAACGTCCACTTGGCGTATAATATTTGGCAACTGTCAATTTTACCATAGTATTATAAGGCATTTTACGGGTTTGTTGCACCAGTCCCTTGCCGTATGAACGTACACCCACTATAACAGCACGGTCAAGGTCTTGCAACGAGCCTGAAACAATTTCGCTGGCCGATGCCGACCCTTCGTCTACAAGCACAACCAATGGAATATTGACATCAGCGGCCTCTTCACGCGCCTGGTAATTGATGTTCATTTCGGGAACACGGCCTTTTTGTTTTACAATCATAGTACCCTGTGGAACAAATAAATTCACAATGCGAACGGCTTCGTTCAACAACCCACCGCCATTGCCGCGCAAATCAAAAATGAGTTTTTTCATTCCTTTTGCTTTTAATTTGATAAAGGCGTCTTTCACTTCCGAACTTGCCGACTGGGTAAATGAATTCAATTTAATGTAACCAATTTCATTATCAATCATACCGCTATACGGAACATCGGGGATTTTAATTTCTTCGCGCGTAATGGTTTTTTCAATGGTTTGTCCATTGCGGTCAACTTTTATTTTCAGCGAAGTTCCGGCTGCGCCTTTTAGCATGGTGCTTACTTCATCGGTACTTTTGTTTTTGATGGAAGAACCGTCAATTTCCAGAATTTTATCGCCCGCCTTGAATCCGGCCTTTTGAATGGGTGAGTCCTGGTATGGTTCCATGATGTAATTGTAATCATCGTCCATTTTACGGATGAGCGCCCCAACACCACCGTATTGACCGGTAGTCATAATGCGGTAATCTTCAATATCGCTTTCAGGAATATAATTGGTATACGGGTCCAGCGATTCAAGCATAC
>DASPJQ010000292.1:0-2823 GCA_035628535.1 Flavobacteriales bacterium
CACAAAAACATCCACATGGTTGGATGCATAAAATTCCCTAATGGCGCTATTGGGAATTTGGCCCATAAAAGTGTAGCTGATGTTTTTCCTGCCCGAAAGTTTCTGCTGTGCCAGAGCCTCTATTTTTTTTCTTTCCGGTCCTTCACCCACATGTATCCATGAAATGGCAATGTTCTCTGTTTTTTCAAGGGCCTCAACAATATAATCCAGCCTTTTAAGCGGAATCATGTTGGAACAACTCACCATCAAAAAACCGTTATTTGTTTTTTTATTTCCGGGCACTAATGTGGATGTTCCCAGTCGGGAAACAAAAATTTTATTCCTGTCGTTTTCGTGTTGATATTTTGAAAGGTATTTTTTTCCAAAGGCCGAAATAGTGAAAACAGCATCCAAATATTTTATCAGGGCGGGCCTGAAGCTTAAATAACCTGAAGGGTGAAGCTCCTCGTAAATATCACTTCCATGTCCACGGGTAATGGTTTTAATGTCCAGCTTCTTATCCTTAACAAAGGTAAGCGCCAGACTTGAAGAGTTCATCCAGTATGAATACAATATTACTTTACCGGTGACGCGATGTTGCCGCAGTATTTTTTGGATGTGCCATGCCGTAACCAGGGCTTTGGAAAGGTCGTGCAGGTAGATGCGGATAATATTACGGCCGATTTTTTTCCCGGTGTGACTGAGGAATTTTTTTTCGGTGCGAATAAAATGCCTGGCTTGTCGTGCTTTTGAAATAAATAAAAAAGGCAACAGTAGTTTTTCAAGCAGGTTGCTTTTGGGATTAATCCTGTGGAGGTCAAATTTCGCAGTACTTTTACGCAGGCTAACAGGATTTTTTTCGCGTGTAATAATAATTATCCTGGAAAAGGCCTGTGCGAGATAAGCAATTTCATGTTCAATAAAAGCTTCCCCATGATTATAAGGAAAATGATTGGTGATCAATACCAGTGTGCTGTGAAACGTTTTATTGGAGTAATGATTTGCCGGAGATTTGTTTTGAGTAATCACGATTGGGTGCTTCGGCTGTTAAGTAGTCATATTATAACCTTGCAATACTTACTATTGAACTGGCCATTGTAAAATTATGTTTCAAAGGCTTATTCATCAAACTGTATATTTTTTTCTTAATAAGGCCGCCAGTACTGAGTGGAATCCGATTGGCAAAAAGAATTTCTTCGGTTTCCATACCGGCATGCCATACTACTTTGGCAAGAGTGTAAGGTGTAAACCAAAAACGGTGATCGGTATTAATGATTTCTTTTGATTTTGTAGCCTGTTTAAAATTATTGACGGTAAAGGCGTTTGGTACTGTTATGATGAGACGGTCAACATACTGTCCATAATTTTTTTTGATCTGCCCAAGAAAATGCACAGGGTTATCAATATGTTCCAGTAATTCTCCCAAGATAGCATAATCCCATTTTTCGGCTGTAATTTCAGGAATCGGCTCACCGGTAATATCGGCAATCACAATATTATTGATATTGTATTTTTCATTTACATATTGTTGTGTATCGCGATTAATATCCACACCTATGCATTGCTGCGCTACATCTGTAAGTTGCTGGTGTAGCCATTTTCCTTCTTTTACTTTCGCGTCTATTAACGGCATGTGATCCAGACAACCCAAATGAATGATCTTTTTTCCCGTAGAAAGCGTTTTTAAAAGGTTAATTCTGTCCGGGATAGTTTGATAATAATTATAATCAATTTCTAATCCATTCGAGAATTTTTCGCCCCTGAGGTAAGGCAGAACGTGGCCGGCTAACTTCATATGAGTTAAAATTATAAATTTAATTGATTGACAATAATGCTTACAGGCAGCGTGTATTCGTAAGCCAAACCACTGATACAGCCTCTTTTGGATATTTATTGCAATTACAGAAAGAGCTTGATATGCTATTTTTAAGCTTTTTTAGTGTCCTTAACCAAACAAGGTGTTGAATGAATTGTACTTTTAAGATAGTTTTATGGGAAGACTAGCCAAAGACAGCATCATTACGTCTATTATTATTGCCATTGGTTTTTTGTTTGGGACTTTTACAGGTATTTTTATTTACCCGAAACTTTTTGCCAAGGCCGACCTTGGGATCTTTCGTTATATTGTGGGATGGGGTACGTTGTTTGCCCAATTTTGTTCATTTGGAGTGGGCAGTGCCGCTATCAGGACCTATTACAAGCTTAAAAGCAAACGTGCTCATGGCGAAATGAAGGTGCTGCTGTTGCTTGTGCCCATGTGTATATTGCTCATTTTTGTGCTTTCGTTTGTTCCATGCTCCGATTTTTTTCTGAAAAAAACGCTCAACGGTTTGCCGTTTGAGGCCTGGGCCATTATCACCAGCATTATTTTAATGACCGTTGGCATGACGTATGTAAAAACTTATCAGGGGGTTGCTACCATTCTGCAAAAAACACCTGTGCTTTTTTTTGTTAACGAAATCATGCTCAAAATAGGCGTGCTGGTTGTTTTTATGCTGTATTATTATCAACTAATCGGGAGCAGTATTTTCCTGCTGGGACTTAGCGTGGTTTACCTGTCACAGCTCGTGGCTGTTTTGTATATCATACGATCTTATTTCGAACAATACTCTTTTACCCTGCCCAGTGCAACTACCGCCAAACCGTTTATGAAACTCAGCCTTTTTTGCCTCGTTGACAACAGCGTTTCACTGTTGGTTGCCCAAATTGACCTGATGATGGTAGGGGCCTTACTTGCCAATTCGCTTGTGCAAATGCAGGAGTATGGTATGGCCATACAGGTAGCCTCAGTTATTTTTTTGCCCTGGCGCTCGTTTATGACTACCAGCGTTCCGTTTATTGCCG
>DASPJQ010000293.1:0-1001 GCA_035628535.1 Flavobacteriales bacterium
CGAACTGACGTTTCGATGTTGCTAACGCCTATTACAACGCCGCAAACACCACCTACCGGATGTCCGTTCCTGGTAAACCAATAAGCATTCTCTGTTATTTCAAAAAAGTTATTGAAGGGATCTTTTACATAAAAATGTTTGAGTCCGGATGGTCCTTCTGAAATAGGGGTTACCTGAGAAGCTGCATCTTGCTTTAATAGTTGATAAGCAGCCTCTATATTTTTTGAGCGAAGCTTAACAGCAAATACACCTGTATCGCCTAATTGAATATCAGAAGCTGGTTTGGCAGGTTTACGACTGGTATATTGCCATATTTCAAAGCCACCGCCGCCTTGCATGTTCATGGCCAACACAGCGTATCTTTCTTCCACCTTACCGCCGGTATATTGTGTCATCAAACTAGCAGCAGCTTTATCTTCAAAAACCACTGCAGAAAAGCCAAAATACTTTTTATACCAGGCAAAAGCAGCCCCGGCGTTTTCAACACCAATGCCTATTTGTTGAATTCCGTTGATATAAGGGTGCATAAACTATATACGTTTTGGCGATATGGTTGGTTCAAAACCTTAACCGCTTTTTATATTCAGCTACCATGCTCTGCTGAGATGCGCCTTTCTTATACATCTGTACCACTTTATAATTTGCCAGTTGCACTTGCAGCCAGCTATTCTTCTGGTACTTGCGTGCCGATATCAATGCTGCATCGTTCATGATAATGTACCGGCCTTTCTCTTTAGCCCTTCTGCAAAACTCATATTCCTCCATGATCAGCATTTCAGGCCTGAAACCATTCAACTTGTTGAACAAATCTTTTTTTATAAACAGCGTTTGATCGCCCCCATAGCAAATAAAAAAATCGAACCGTGTTACCCATTCATTGATGCGTAGAATAGGGTTTCGGGATTGAAACCGGGTTCTATACCGGCCAAAATCATATCCCTTAGCAACCGCATACTCAATATCCTTTATAAAGGTTTTGGGTGGAAAAGAATCGGCATGAA
>DASPJQ010000294.1:0-3253 GCA_035628535.1 Flavobacteriales bacterium
GTACGTTTGCATACCGCGTAAGCGATGCCGGAAAATTCATTAAAGAAGTTGTGGGCACTGATGGACAGTTTACCACCGATGAAGTAAACAACCAGTTGCGCAGCATAATTGTTACACGCTTTACCGATGCCATTGGCGAAGGCGGTGTACCGGTTGAAAAACTGGCCAGTAACCTCAATGAAATTTCAGAGCTGGTACTTACCAAAATCAAACCTGAAATGGAAGAATACGGTTTAACCGTAACCAAGTTTTTACTTGAAAATGTGTCAATGCCTGACGATGTTAAGAAAGAAATTTTCGAATACTCACGTCTGGATAAAATCAATATGCAAAAGCTGCAGCAATTCAAAACAGCCAAAGCCATTGAGAATGTTAGTAACCAGGAAGGCGGAGCAGGCGGATTCATGGGTGCAGGACTTGGGTTTGGTATGGGCCAGGGCATGTTCAATGCTATGCAGAACCAAAACCAGCAAATGAACCAGAACCCGCAGAACTTTAACAACGGTGGCGCAGGCGTGCCTCCTCCAATTCCGGGACAATACAAGTTTTTTATAGCTGTAAACGGTCAGCAGCAGGGCCCGTATGAAATGGGTCTTATGCAGCAAATGATCAATGCAAAACAGGTGAACCAGCAAACCATGGTTTGGCGTGAAGGTATGCCCGCATGGGCCGCTGCCGGCACCGTAACCGAACTCATGGGCTTATTCAGTGCGGTACCACCACCACTGCCGCCACAGTAATTTTTGTGAAAAACACTGCACAACTATTTCTATGGAAGACCAAAACACCAATGTGGCCACCGCGCAAAAAGACCACAAATGCACTATCTGCGCGGCCATACTTGAATATACGCCCGGCACCAGTACCCTTACGTGCAAATACTGCGGTGCAAAAAACGAAATTGCCATTGATGCAACCGTTGTAATTGAAGAGCACGATTTCAAGGAATACATTGCCAAAATGAAATCTGTAAGCGAGGAACACAAAGTGAGCCTGGTGAAATGCGATGCCTGCGGTGCCGAAACAACGTTTAACGACAAAATTGTTTCCGATAATTGTAATTTTTGCGGTAGCCAGATTACGGTTAAATCAGGTTCGGCCTGCTCCATTATTAAACCGAAATCGTTATTACCTTTTAAAATTGATCACAAACAAAGTTTTGCCGAGTTCCAGAAATGGATCAAGAGCTTATGGTGGGCACCCAACGATTTGGCCAAATATGCGAACAATCCCGATAAACTTGCAGGTATTTATATCCCCTACTGGACATATGACAGCAGCACCGAAAGTGCGTATACGGGCCAGCGTGGAGACAATTATACCACAACAGAAACGTATACCGCTTTTGAAGACGGAAAATCGGTTACGCGTACACGTACAGTGACCAAAATACGATGGACATACGCTTCGGGAAATGTCTCGCAGGATTTTGACGATGTCCTTGTACTGGCATCAACCAGTTTGCCACGCGACTATACTGAAAAGCTTGAACCTTGGGACCTGGAAAACCTCATACCCTTTGATGAAAAATATTTAAGCGGTTTCAGGGCCGAGGCCTACAAGGTTGACCTCGCTGACGGGTTCCAGCGCGCAACCGTAATCATGGACGGTGTCATCCGGCAAAAGGTAAAAAAACACATTGGTGGCGACCACCAACAAATTACCACCCTGAATACGCAACATAACGATATTAAATTTAAGCACACGCTGTTACCCGTTTACCTGAGCACATTCAAGTATAACAACAAGGCCTACAGGTTCTTAATTAACGGACGGACAGGCGAAGTACAGGGTGAGCGGCCGTACAGCGCGATGAAGATCTTTTTGTTCGTGTTGATGATTTTAGTAATTTTAGGCGGAATAATAGGTACCGTTATTTACTTTAATAAATAAAAACCATGCGTTACACCAAACTTCTTACTGTTTCCTGCGCTGCTGTTTTTTTTGCATCGTGCGGCAAGAACCCCACAGCTAATTTTACGCCAAGCAATGATATCCCGTTGATTAATGAGAACGTTAAATTCAACAACGGGTCAACCGAAGCCACCATTTACGAATGGGACTTTGGCGATGGCGAGCAATCATCGGAACAATCACCCGAGCATGCTTACCAGATGGAAGGTACCTATACTGTTACACTTAAAGTATATTCGGCCGATCGAAGGCGTTGGGCCAGTAAAGCGGTAAAAATTTCGGTGCAGCACCCACCAGCATTGTTTACCGGTACAATGAACGGTAATGAAGTAAAACTTATGTCGGGCGTAAACGGGTATATTTATACCTATGGTAATTACGGTGCGGCCACATCGGGCATTATTGACCGCGTGTATTTTGGTACAGTGGGCAGTTATACCGGGCCTGTCATTAACGAAGAAATGCGTTTTGAGCTGGACACCATTCCAATTCCTACAACATATACGTTGGCTGACATCAGTCCTTTGTTTCATACAGCCATTCGCGTACAGGAATATTATTTCTCACCACACTGGGTGTTTGGCATCCGTTTAATTTACCGTGCGCCAAACGGTGTAATTTGGTCAAGCGATGCAGGCACAGCTGACCAAACCGGCAGCAGTTTTGTATTGACGTATACAAAAGACATAACCGATGCAGGCAAGGATGCTGAATTCTTTAAAGCACATGTGAATTGCAAACTCTACGATGGTTTGGGCGGTGTGATGACGGTGACGAATGGTACGCTGGAATTTATAATGGCGAATACGTAAACATTTCAAACTTCTGATTTCTGATTTCAAAATATGGTCCCGGTGATGAGCCGGGATTTTTTTAGACGCATTTCAACGGGTAACTCCTGGATGATCAATAAAGCCAAACTTTAGCTCAATAATTATTTTTGCAAACCCGTATGAAGATCATTTCCGTTTTATACACCAATTTTCAGAACGACAGCCGTGTGCAAAAAATGGCCGCAAGCCTGAAAAAACACGGCCACGAAATAGAAATTGTGGCTATGTTTGATGGTGATGTAAAAGAAAAAGAAATACTGGAAGGCATTCCCGTTACCCGCATCCGCACACGTCAAAAAGGCAAATCTAAACTATCAAAGACTTTCCGGTTTCTGTCTTTTTCGTTCAAAGCGGCACGAAAGTACCGCAAAGCCGATGCCTGGCACTGCAACGATATTGAAGGTTTTATGGTTGGTATGCTGGCCAAAACCATGCGTCCGAAATTACAACTGGTATACGATGCACATGAGCTGGAAAGCCAGCGCAATAACATCAAAAAATGGGTG
>DASPJQ010000295.1:0-8610 GCA_035628535.1 Flavobacteriales bacterium
CCGCTGTCACCAAAGTCCCACGAATAGGTCGTACCTCCTGCTCCTCCAGTTGGATTGCCCGTGTTGGTAAATCCATAGTTCATACCTGAAATAACGCTTGACGTAAAATCGGCAATGGGGGTAAGGTTAGTGATTATTGCTGTGTCGCTTGCGGTACAATTCAATGAATCGGTTACCAGCACCCATACCGTATCAGTTGCGTTGAACGTTGACGTTTGTGTCATATCACCGCTGCTCCACAAATAAGTTGTACCAGGGTCGGTATTACCGGCATCAAGGGTAATTGAATTGCAAAAGGTTTGGTCGCTTAAGGTAACCACGGGTGAGGTGGGCGCTCCCAAATCAGTTAAAATAATGGTTGTGACACCCGGATCAAAATATGCGTCAAGCTGCAAATAGTATGTTGCACCCGGAACAAGGCAATATTCACCGGTTATAAATGATGAATACTCAACTCCACCATTGGTTGTATAATCAGGATCATCATCATTGGCGGCAACAAATTCCACTACCGATGTATCGTATAAATCGGTGCAATCATCAGCTTTCCACAAAGCTAACTGCGTATCAAATCCCGGTGACTGAATGCTTACGCGTCCTGATGGCGGGGCCACAAAGGTGAACCAAAGGGTTCCCTCAAGATCGTTGTTGCACCAGGTCTGCTGGCTCTCGCAATCACCAGCCATAGGATAAATCTCCCCGGTTTCAACCGTTGCACCAACCGTTGAATACGGACCATTGGTACCCATTGACAATGCAAAGGCATTGCAGGCATTGTCATTGCTGATAACGGAAGTTGTGAAAACAGTGGAAGTATCACTCGTGCATCCGGCCGAAAACAACACAGCGTATACTGAAAAATCGCCAAGCACATCAATGGTATAATCCAACGTATCGTTTGTTGCACCTGGAATGGGAGAATATGTTAGCCCGCCATCGGTTGAAATGTACCACTGGATCATGTCGCCATTTTCACCCGTCAATATGTACTGGGCAGTTGCACCGCTTGAATCAATTGCAGGCCCGGATACTGTACCTCCCACAGGTGTATTGGTGCAAGGCGGTGCCTCAAGAATGGTAATAACATAATCTTCCGTCTCACCGTAGTTAGCGTCCAAACACGGATCAATACCCGGGGCGCCACCATACACTTCGCGCACGCGCAAAATGGTATTTCCGGTCAGGGCCGATGAGGGAACAATAAATGAATACGCATCTGATGCGGGATAAGCAGCCAGGTCATCGGTTTCGCCTAATTTTTCAGACCCGTCAAAAACACCGTCCTGGTTATAATCAATCCATGCAGCAAAATCGTTGGTCATATATGTTCCGGCTGCAATAACAATGGTATAAGAGGTGAGTTTGGACAGCGAAGTGGTTGGTGTATTGTACAAGGCGTAATATGGATCAGGAATACCTATGGTAATGTTATTAATTGTTCCCAGTTGTACCAAACCGATATAATCGCCTTCATTGCTACCATCAGAATATATTGGATGGCAAACGCATTGGATCATGTCAACAAACACCATGTTTGATGTGGCCGACATACCTGAGGACGGGCATGTAACAACAACCTGGTAATACATGGTATCGGCTTGCGTGGTTGTATGGCTTGTTGCTGTTGCACCGCCAATGTTTGAAAAAGAAACACCATCGGTTGACGACTGCCATTGGTAGGTAATATCGGTTGCAACGGTATACCCGCTTACGCTTAACGTGAATGAAGCCGTATCACAAACAAATGCAGGGGCACTTGCTGTTCCGGCAACCGGGGTGCCTGAACACGGTGAGGCCGCGGCAACCATAATGGAATAATCTTCCGATTGGCCTTCGCCATTAGCATTGCATGGCAAGGCGTAACCGGCATATAACTTGCTTACCCGCATGCGCGTGGTACCAAGCATAGCTCCAATAGGAACTGTTATGTTAGCGGTCAATGAAACGGCATCAGTCCCGTCAGAATTCGTTATAGTACCAACAGTGTACGTTTCGCTTGTATCAAAACCGGCATCCTGGTTCCAATCAATAAAAACGGTGAAATAATCCTGGTACGTACCCACCGTATTACCCTTTAAAGTAATTGTATACGTGTTTCCCTGGTTAACATTCCCTGTAATGGAAGTGAAATCTTCATGTTCATTGGTACCGCCATCAACGGCCGAACTGGTGTTGTTAATACCGGCAAAGTCCACCAATGTAATTGGCTTGACATTGGCAGGAAACGATTCGGCACAATACGGGGCGGGAAATTGTGCGAAACCTGCCAGCGAACAAAAAAGAACCGGGCCTGAAAGTAGTAGCTGTTTTCTCATAGAACAAAAATTAAAATGCACTGCTAAGATAAGCGAACTACACCGTATTTCATATGAAATTAACATTTAAAGAAGAAAAATGCTGACAAAAACGGTTGAAAAAAACAATCTTTACACTTTACCGCCCGCATTCACATCTCATTTGCTCAGGAATGCGTTTTTTTTGCCGGAAAGCAGGTACCAAAAAAATTGAAACCAGGAACCGGCACCCGAAAGCTTGAAGCTAAATAAACTTATCGCCTTTTTCCAATTTAATGTCATTCACAAACTGCTTGATTTTTTGCTCATCCTCTTTTTTGCAAATAAGCAAAATTCCTTCCGACTCAACTACAATATAATCCTCAAGCCCCTGTATAACCACCAGTTTTTCACGTGTTACATTCACCATGTTGCCCCTTGAATTGTAAAACCGGATGTTTTTTCCTACAACGGCATTCTGGTTTTCGTCCTTTGGTATATGCGAGTACAACGATCCCCACGTGCCCAGATCGCTCCAACCGAAATCACTTAATATTACAAAAACGTTTTTTGCTTTTTCCATGAGACCGTAATCAATGCTCAGGTTTTTGCATTGCTGGTAAATGGTGTTGATAAAGGCTTTCTCCTTGGGTGTATTGTAAAACCCACGGCCTTCTGAAAACAAACCGTTGGTATGCGGCATATGTTTTTCAATTCCTTTCAACACGCTTTTTACACTCCAGATAAAAATCCCCGAATTCCAATAAAAATCACCACTCTCCAAAAACTGCCGTGCATGTTCCAGGTCAGGTTTTTCGGCAAACGTTTTTACTTTTTTAATTTTTGCGTCAATGGTTTGATCGCTATCGGTAAATTGAATGTACCCGTAACCGGTATCGGGCCGGGTGGGTTTAATGCCCAATGTAATTAAACAATCACTGTGCTGTGCCTGTTTAACAGCCAGCAAAATAGTTTGCCTGAAATTTTCTTCGTCAATAATGTAATGGTCAGCAGCTGCAATGGTAATAACAGCATTTTTATTCAAATCTTCAATCTTAAAACAGGCATAGGCTACACAAGGCCCCGTGTTACGCCTGTCGGGTTCAGTTAAAACCTGGTCTTCGCGCAATTCGGGCAATTGTCTTTTAACCAGGCCTTCATATTCATGACTGGTTACAATATAAAAATTTTCAATGGGGCAAATGCCAAGGAAACGCTCATACGTTTGCCGTAGCAATGATTTGCCTGTACCCATTAAATCATGAAACTGCTTTGGATTTGCGGTACGGCTCATAGGCCATAACCTGCTACCAACCCCTCCTGCCATAATCACCACGTAATGGTTGTTGATTTCCATCAGTTTTAACTTAGGCTACAAAGGTGGTAATTAGTTTTTAAGTTTAGCAAGTGAACGCTTTAAATTTTGATAAACTTTCTCAATATCGTCTAATTTACAGGTCCCTACCGATAAACGGTACCAGCTTGACTCCCCATCGGCCCCAAAAGCATTGAACGGCACAAGCGCAATACCGGCATCATCCAGTATAAATTGGGTCACATCGCGCGTGGTTTTTAATATGCGACCATCGGGCAAGCATGCACCTTTCAGGTCAAATTGCACGGTAAGGTAAATTGCTGCCATGGGTTTAATGGCGGTTACCCTGTAACCATCGGTCTTAAGCCGGTTGAAAACATCATAAACACCTGTTAAACGCTTAAAAATTTCTTCCTTAAACGCTTTTGTAAAATTGGTATAAGCTGTTTGATTATTGAGAAAATCGGCCGTGCCCAATTGCTCCGGTTTGGGTGACCAGGCCCCCACATGGTTCAAAATGTTTTTCATTTTATCAATGATGGGTGCGGGGCCCATGGCCCATCCTACCCGTACACCCGTTGCTGCAAGCGATTTGGAAATTCCATCAACGTAAATGGTGTAGGATTTCATGGCAGGACGCAGGCGAACAGGGTCAACATGCTCACAACCGCTATAAGTAAGCGCCCAATATATTTGATCATACAAAACGTAAAGTGGTTTTGCACCGTTGGGCCTGTTCTCATTTATTTCAAGTACTAAGTCACATATTTCTTCCAGTTGCGTTTTGGAAAATACGGTACCCGTGGGATTGAGCGGTGAGCAAAGTGCCAGTAAAACGGCATCATTCAAATGCTCTTTCAACTCCGATGCAACCGGCATGAAATTATGCTCAGGTTTGGTTTCTACAAACACCTGGCTGGCCCCGGTCATATGTACATAATGGTTGTTGTTCCATGAAGGCACAGGATAAACTACTTTATCACCTTCGTCAATAAGTGCGCGGTAAATGGAATAAATAATGGGTCGCGCCCCGGCTGAAACCAGTATTTCGTTAGGCGTATAATCATAATTTCCTTGTTTTTTCAGGAACGCGGCAATAGCCTGGCGCAGTACGGTCATACCGTTGGCCTCAGGATAATTGGTATCATTCCTGGCATAATAATCCAGGATAGCTTGCTTCAATTCGGCAGGAATGGGGAACATTTTCGGATCAAAGTCGCCAATGGTGAAATTGTAAATAGTAGCTCCGGCAGCCACTTTTTCACGGATTTCGCCCGCCAATTTAATAATTTCAGAACCAATAAGGTTCTCAGCCATTTTTGATGCTACCAATTTTTTGTCCGCCACAGGAGTTTCCATTTATTTATTATTTCAATTATGCCCGGTAAAATAGGAATATTATTAATTTTAATACTTATAAGATAATAACACTTAGCCAAAAAATGTTTAAAAAGGGACTTATAACAGGCTTTATTTTCCTGGGATTTTTTATCCTCTCAACCATTTTGCAGGTATTATGCACCGGGTTTTTTAACCATACATGGTCGCCTTTAATGGTTATCCGCAACAACGAGGCGCTTGGTGTAAACGATCAATACTCAAGCACGCAGCGCTTTGTGCCGCTTGACAGCATATCGCCAAACCTGATATTAGCAGTAATGTGTGCCGAAGACCAGAAGTTTCCCGCACACAATGGCTTTGACTTTGAAGCCATAGAAAAAGCACAGGAATACAACAAAACGCATGAAAATAAAGTAGGGGCAAGTACCATTAGCCAGCAAACAGCCAAAAATGTTTTTATGTGGAACGGGCGCAACTGGGTACGCAAAGGTTTTGAAACCTATTTTACTTTTCTAATTGAAACGTTGTGGTCAAAAAGAAGGGTCATGGAGGCTTATCTCAATATTATTGAAATGGGCGATGGTATTTTTGGTGCCGAAGCCGCAGCAAGGTCTTATTTTGATAAAAGCGCCTGGGACCTTAACGCGCATGAAGCCGCTTCCATAGCTGCTATTTTACCCAATCCAAAAAAATGGGATCCACTGGAGCCCGACCGTAAATTAAGGCGTAAAATACGCAACATTTTAAAATTTATGGTGCAATACCGGCACCTTTTGGATGATTTGGGCATAGCGCAACCAAAACCGCCAAAGAAAAAATAAGCAGGAGTGTCATTATGAAAAAATCGCGATGGGTATTGGTATTTAACCTGCTGGTGGTTTACATCTTTATCCAGTTCATCTGGTGGTCGGTCTTAATTTCAAACCAACTCTTGCAGATATATGGCGATACGCCCGCATACAACAAAAAACTGTGGATGATTTTAGGCGAAGGACTGGTATTTGTTGTGATTTTGATTGCGGGCATCTATTTTGTTCGCAAAAGCGTAAAAAGGGAAATGGAAGTGAACCGGCAGCAGAAAAATTTTTTACTGGCGGTTACCCATGAACTGAAAACCCCTATTGCTGTATCAAAATTAAGTTTGCAAACCATTGCCAACCGGCACATGGACCCTGAAAAACAAAAAGAAATCATTTCAAAAGCCCTTGCCGAAACCGACCGGTTAAATACGTTAATCGATACCATCATTCTTGGTGTTAAAATTGATGAGAAAAACCTGGAGCTCAAAAAACAAAAAGCAAACCTGGGTGAGCTTATCAAAAAACAGGTTGAGACCCTGAACCAAACCATTGGCAGCGGGCACAAACTTGAAATGAATGTGGAGGATGATTGCTGTGCACTCATTGATGCGCATTATTTTCCATCCATTATTTCCAACCTGTATGAAAACGCCATTAAGTATACCGAACCGGGTAGCACCATTGGGATTGATTTGTGCAAAAAACATAATAAGGTTGAACTGGTTGTATGGGACAACGGTAAGGGTATTGCAGAAAAGGACAGGAACCGCATATTTGAACGCTTTTACCGGGGCGGGAATGAAGAAACACGTACGGCAAAAGGAACCGGCCTGGGTTTGTTTATTACACAGCAGTTGGTGCATATGCACAACGGCAGCATTACCTGTACGCCCAACGCCTTGCGCGGAACAAAATTTATAATCACGCTACCGCAAGCCTGACGCGTATAATAGATTTACATTTAAAACCAAAAAAATGAACAACACCGAAAACAAATCATGGACCAACTGGTTCGAAATTCCTGTAAGCGATATGGATCGCGCAAAAAAATTTTACGAAACTATTTTTGACATTTCAATTCATGTAATGGTTTTTGGCGGATTTAAAATGGGGGTGTTTCCACATTCCAATTCAGGTGCGGCCTTGTGCCAGCATGAAAGTTACGTTCCATCGCAAAACGGTGTGCTTGTGTACCTGAACGCTCAGCCTGATTTAAACCATGTGCTGGATAAAATTGAAAAAGCCGGAGGAAAGATTCTTCAATCCAAAAAACACATTTCACCCGAACACGGTCATATGGCTTTGTTTACCGATACCGAGGGTAACCGGCTTGCCTTACATTCGACCAATTAATTACCTGTCGCCCAAAAAAGAACCAGCCTCCGGAAACCGGAAGCTGGCAATATGTTTTTCCTTGCGTCTCGCTTTCACAAGATTCAAGTTCAAAGGGTATATTCTCAGACCCTTTTCAGGACCACCCCTAAACATAATCTTGTTTTCACCTGTTCAATTCCCATGCCAGGAAGAAAAATAATTGGGTCTCAGCAATCAGACGCGGAATAAGTCCTTGTATTTTGCCAGAATGAATAACCATACATCCAATTTGAAAATTGAACAAACTCTATTGCCCTAACAGCCAGGAATGATGCAAGACTTTCTTAGAATGATGTAAACAGAAAATGACTGATACTTCGCATTTTTACAATCGTTTTATAAAAAGTAAAATTTAAAAACCGCGTTATGTCACTGGCAGTAACTTCAACGTTAAATGTTAAGAGCCCGGCCTTTTCAACCAATGAATACATTCCGGCAAAATATACATGTGATGGAGCAAACATCAATCCTTCGCTTACAATTGAGAATATTCCAAAAAACACTGTTTCTTTAGCGCTTGTAATGGAAGACCCGGACGCTCCATATGGAACGTTTGACCATTGGATCATGTGGAACATACCGGTAACCAATACCATTGAAGAGGACAGCGCCCCGGGCGTTCAGGGCAAAAACAGCGAGAATAAACATGCCTATTCGGGACCATGTCCCCCGTCAGGCGTTCACCATTATCACTTTAGGCTGTTTGCGCTGAATTGTAAACTCAATTTACCGAACGGCACCGATAAAAAAATGCTGCTAAAAGCAATGGACAACCATGTTTTGGCTCATGGCGAGCTTGTTGGATTATATAAGGGAAAATAGGCGCATATGAATGAATAATAAAAAATTGCATGAAAACTGATTTGAATATTAAAAAAGATGTGCTGGATGAAATCGCATGGAATCCACGCCTGAAAAACGCTGATATATCAGTTGATGTGTACAATGGAACTGTGACCCTGGAGGGCATCTGTGAATCGTATGCAAAAAAAATAGCGGCTGAAAGAACGGCCATGCGGGTGGGTGGCGTAAAAAAAATCGTAAACAATGTTGAAGTCAGGTTGCCATCAAAAATTGAAATGAATGATGCCGCACTGGAAAAAAATATTTTATACACGTTAAAATGGAGCGCCTCGGTACCTGAGGAAACCATACGGGTTCACGTAAGGAACGGCTGGGTCACCATTGAAGGAAATGTCGAATTCGAATTTCAAAAACGGGCCATTACGCGCATTGTAACCGATATGAGCGGAGTTATGGGCATTACAAATTCCGTTGTTATAGCCTCAGACGCTGCTACAACGTTCGAGTTAAAAGATAAGATATCGGTCGCTTTAAAAAGAAACATCAGCAGCGGTGAAAAAATAAATATTACCGTAGAAGGCGACAAAGTCATACTGAGCGGAAAAGTACATTCCATTACCGAATGGTTTGTTGCCGAACAGGTTGCCTGGGCAGCCCCGGGAATCAATACAGTAGAAAACCGGCTTGAGGTAAGCCAGGAAGA
>DASPJQ010000296.1:0-7810 GCA_035628535.1 Flavobacteriales bacterium
TGGCATGCATCAACTCCTCAATCTCATCGGCTTCAATGGGAATGTTTTTCATAAGGTCAACAGGGACACCGGTGGTTACAAGAATGTCGTTTTCCAAACGAATGCCCAATGATTCCTCGCGAATATAAATACCGGGCTCACAGGTAAACACCATGCCTGCCTGAATGGGCTTGTTCCAAAGGCCTACATCGTGCACATCCAAACCAAGAAAATGCGAAGTGCCGTGCATGAAATATTTTTTATAGGCCGGCCAATCGGGATTCTGATTTTTAACATCTTCTTTTGTGATGAGTTTTAGTTTAATGAGTTCCTCGGTCATAATTTCACCAACGTGCTTGTGATAGTCAGCCAGCATGGTGCCCGGGCGCAGCAATTGGGTGGCCTGACGCATAACACGCAGCACGGCATTGTACACGTCTTTTTGCCTTGGCGTAAATTTACCGTTCACCGGTAAACAACGTGTAAGGTCTGAAGCGTAATTGGCATACTCGGCCGCTACATCCAACAAAATTACTTCACCGTCCTTGCACTGTTTGTTGTTTTCAATATAATGCAACACGCAGGCGCTGTAGCCACTGGCAATAATGGGCGTATAGGCAAAGCCATTGGAACGGTTGCGTACAAATTCGTGAATCAGCTCCGCCTCAATTTCATATTCCCATACACCCGGTTTTACAAAAGGCAACAACCTGCGAAACCCTTTTTCGGTAATGTTGCAGGCGGTTTGTATCAATTCAATTTCAATGGTATGTTTTACCGAACGCAGGGCATGCATAATAGGCGCGCTGCGGTGCGTGGCATGCAGCGGGTAATGTTCCCTGATCCATTTTACAAACCGTGCCTCGCGTGTTTCAGTTTCAATTTTAGCGCGTAAGTGTTCGTTGGTGTTTAAATAAATGCTCTCCGCTTCGGCCATCATTTTTTTGAAAATGGTTTCAAACTGGTTAAGCCAATAAACGGTTTTGATACCCGATGTTTCGTAAGCCGATTTTTTGGTATGTTTTTCGCCCTCCCATATGGCAATTTCTTCGGACGTTTCCTTTAAAAACAACACTTCGCGCAGTGATGCATCGTGACAATCGGGAAAAATAACCAGGATGCTTTCTTCCTGGTCAATGCCTGACAAATAAAACAAATCGCTGCTTTGCTTGAACGGCATATGCCCGTCAGCATTGGTGGGTAAAACATCGTTGGAATTGAATACCGCCAATGACTTTGGCACCATGTTCTGCTTGTAACGGTGGCGGTTATCAATGAATAACGTTGAAGAAACAGGCAAATATTTCATATGATCATAATTGTTTTTTTGTTGTCATATGGAATACGCAGTGATTTGTTTTATAGAAGCTTGCGTATTTCATGTCTTTCTTAATGAATCTTAATGTGTTTTTTACTTATCATGCTATGTATCTAAAAGTAGTTAAAAACGCGTAAACAGGAATAAATTTTTAATACTTTTATTTAGACCATGAAACAACGTAAGCTCCTGTTTTACATCGCAATTGTACAAATGTGCACAGCCGCTACCTGTGGTAGTGGAGAAAGCAATGATTACCTGACAAGGCTTTATCATGATGCGTTCAAATCGGGTAACCCGCTTATTAAAGACCCCGAAATGGTTTACGAACCGCTTGTTGGAACGTGGATGGTGGAAAACGACCGCATGCTTGTTGTAACCAAACGCGATGACAAATGCCTTTATTTCCGATTTCTTTCACACACTATAGGCGGAGAAGACATTACCTACAAAGCCTATGTGAATTACCTGGGTACTGACAGGTATATAAGCCTGCTGGCGTACCAGGAAAAATTCATGTATTTTAAAATACAAAAAGACAGCGGGGAAAACCTGAAGATGCAAATGGTACTTAACGACATTCGCGGCATGAACCCTACGGGAACGCTGGCCTCATATTTGCAAAACCGCGGTGTTGACACCTTGCCTATATGGCGCACGGTTCACTTTACCCATTTTACCAATGCCGGACGCGATGCCTATATTGCCAATTATTATGGCAGGCAGGTACAGGCACTGGAAACATTTGACCAGTTTAAAAATAAATTTCCCGGTTTTGGTGGACTGGACAGTATAAAAGAACGGTCCATTCAGTACACCCTGGAACATACCCATTCCATTAAAAAATTATTTGATTATACTACTTTTTACCCCGAAATAAAACCGCGCGTGGCCAAGGCTGCTAAAAGCAAATGTTATTATACCACGGCCTGCCTCGAATACCTTTCTTATTTTCCCGATGACCCTGCAAAAGATTCAATCCTGAATATTGCTTTTGAACGTTGCGGTGATGACGCAGGAAACATGGAAGCGTTGCTTTTTGCCTACCCGTTTGACAAACGCTGTAATGGATTTGATTATAAACTGGCTTATGCTACTGCAGCCCAAAAAAGAAGCGGTCGTTATTTCAGCCCTTGGGACAAGGAAGCTTTTGACAACCGGTGCGCTAGAATACCATCCATTCTTCCATTTTACAAAAGCCTGGAAAAATTCAACAAAATAAATTTGAATGAAAATGGCTTTATGCCCTGCGGTTACGCGTTAAGCAAAACCGGGCGCCAGCAGGTTGACTCGCTGGTGAAACACATTCAATTTTTAAATGCAAAATTCCCGAATGTGGAAGACCTGTATTTTGTGCTGAATGCCGATACAAGCAACTTATCGGAAAATGGCCATGTTATATTTTTCAAAATTGCCGTAAACCGGTGCATTTACCTGCAAAAAACGTTGGAAGAAAAGTTGCCTGGGTTGCGCATACATTGCATTCCTTATGTTGAAACAACGTATAGTACTGCTTACGGGCATTCAGGGCAATTTTTTACCAGGGCCGATGAAGTGCCGGATGAAAAGCGGGGCCTTTCACGTGCAAAGGACAAATTGAAGCTGAGAAAAATAAAGATTGATGAATATGGAGCGTTGCGCAATACCGAATATTTGCCCGAAAGCGAATTGATTGACATGATAATGGAAGTACTGCCTGAGCAAATCAATCTTTACCTGAAACAGCAACCGTACGCGCGTGTAATACCAGTCAATTACTGGGACGAATCATACCGTTCAATACAACCAAATTTTGATAAGTACAAGGAAAAAATTATGGACAAAGCAGCTGAAAAAGGTTTTGATGTAAAAAAATTGCAGCATTTTGTGATGGAATAAGCACCCTACAAATTATGAAAAATTTAAGTAATTTGCAATGGATGATAAAAGGCGCAGGCATATTGATTTTTCTTTTGTTGTTTGGTGCACGTACGCCACAACCTACACGTGTTACCGAAAGCACCCTTGGAGCTCACTATAAAAAACTGCTCAGCCTGTTGAACGACAGCCTTGGCTTTAAATTGGGCGAAAATTTTTATACGCTGGTTGATTCAAACGGTAAGGTTATTGATTTCAGCAAAGCATCAATGCATTATTACGTATACGCATCGTACGCCAACGAGCAAAAATCGGTTTTTGGAGAAAACGCATTTAACTATTTTGGGCATGATAAAACTGGCGCTGTTACTTTTGCCGACAGCCTTAAAAGGTGCGGATATGATGTATTGGTATATAAAACGGCAGGTACTTCAGGGGCAAAGTTTAACAAACGCATGCTGGAGTACAATCCAGGAACCATTGCTTTTATAATGTTGCACGAGGGCTTTCACCGGCACAGGCAAAATACCAGGGCTAAACTGCCTTATGTATTTGAAGAAGCGGTTTGTGATTTAACAGGCAATATTTTTGCTGCGAATTGCGTAAAACCGGGCACTGAATTAAGCACGGTTAAAAAATTTGTTTCGCTTAACGAAAAACTGTACACCATCATTAACCAGGGTATTAACGCTGAAATAAGTCAGAAAAAATGTTCGCGCCTGTTGAAAAGAGCGTTGCGCAGGGGTGATGCGTTTCAGCATGACAGGTACAGGTACAAGGTCAACAACGCCTATTATATACGTTACACAGCTTACTGCAAATACTATTTTACCTTGAAACAAGCATTTGAACGGTGCAAAAACCCGAAACAATTTTACGAAAGCGTTATGAAACTGGAGGGGGATGAACAGGACGTTTTGAAAGCAATTGAAAAAATAGGGAAATGATTATTTGCGTTTAAACCGCGCCATGTAAAACCCATCGGTCCCGTTTTTATAGGGGGTAAGCGTTTTTTCTTCCATGAGTTCGAATTCGCTGGTGGATTGTAAAAAAGCGTCCGCCTGTTCGCGGTTTTCTTCTGACAAAATACTGCAGGTTGAATAAACCAATGTACCGCCCGGCTTAACCATTTTACTATACTCGGCAAGAATATGGGCTTGTGTTTGTTTGATGCGTTCAATGAAATCAAGCGTGAGTTTCCACTTGGCATCGGGATTCCTGCGCAATACACCAGTACCGCTGCAGGGTACATCAAGCAAAACCACATCGGCACTTTTTTCAAGTTTTTTAATGGTTTTACCGCTCTCTATCAGGCGCGGTTCAATGTTAAAGGCCCCGGCCCTGCGTGCACGTTTTTTCAGTTCATCCAGTTTGCGTGCTTCAACATCCATGGAAATGATTTTACCTTTGTTGTTCATTAAAGCTGCCAGTTGCATGGATTTGCCGCCAGCACCCGCACAGGCGTCAACCACACGCATGCCTGGCTTTACACCGCAAAAATCACCAATGAGCTGCGAACCCTCGTCCTGCACCTCAACCAACCCGTTTTTAAACAAATCATTGGAAAAAATATTTATGCGTTGCTCCAGAATGAGCGCATTGGCACTTATATCTGACGGAGCAAATGCAATTTGTTGCTCTTCCAATGCGCGCTGGATTTCAGCCACTGTTGTTTTAAGTGTATTGACACGAATGACCAAAGGCGCCTGCGCATTGAGCGCTTTCAACTCCTCAGGCCAGGTATTGCCAAACTCCCCGCTACCCTTTTGATGCAGCCAGTTGGGTATTGAATAGTACACTTCGGGAACATCGCGGTTTTTTTTAAGGCGATCGTTTACCTTTGATTTGTCAAGGGGTTTTTTCCAGTCAAAACCTACATCATGTTTTTTCAGCACCAAAAGATAGACCTGTAACAAGGCGTCAAAATTTTTGGGATGGGGCTGCAGAAAATCGGTGTTGTTGATGGTATTAATCAACCGCCAGTGGCGCACCATGTCATACACCGTTTCGGCCACAAAACCGCGGTCACGACTACCCCATTTTTTGTTTTCCTTAAAAATGCGTTCAATGACCCGGTCAGCATAAACATTTTTTACAAATATGTTATGCAGGCAGGTGATGATGCCTTCATATAACGGCCGGTGGAGTTTGAATGACGCTATGGCAATTAATTTTGGACGAAGATAGGAAAATAATGGGGCAAATTAGCAGTTGAGGAAATTAGCAAATGATAGAGGCCGAAACTGTTTTGAGCCAGCATTTTTAATTTAGCGGTAGTGCTTATACGCACTGAGCTCCATAGGAACGACATATTAATAACGATGGAACAAAGATTTTGGAACACCAACCCCGCCAGGGATAGAGCCAAATAGCTCACAGCGCAGCTGTGACTATAGGCAATAGCCCGGCCGCGCTACCGCGCGGGGCGGCATAAATCACAAAAACAAATAATCAATGCCGCGTGTAATAAAATACCCGCCTGTTACCAACCATGCAAACAAAATAAAGGTCATGTAAATTATTTTTTTGCCGGCCGAACGGAATTTTTCCATAGTGGTATCACAACCCAATGCACACATGGCCATGGTGAGTAAAAATGTGTCAACGGGAACAATCCAATCACTCACCACCGGTTTACTTATAACATTTAATGAATTAAACCCTGCAACAAGTATGAAACCGAATACAAACCATGGAACGGGGATTTTAATTTTTTGACCGGCAGTGCGTGTTTTGCGCGCAAGAAAAAAACCAATGGCAAGTAATAGCGGGGCCAGCATCATGACGCGGGTCATTTTAACCACAATGCCGCTGGCCGCTGCTACCTCACCCACCGCATTGCCTGCCGCAACCACCTGCGCAACTTCGTGTATGCTACCCCCGATATATATACCATATTCGGCCTCATTCATGTTTAATATGCCCGACTCAAACAGTGCAGGGAACACAAACATGGAAACGGTGCCGAACAAAACAACCGTGCCCAATGCAATAACGGCTTTGTATGATTCAGATTTCAACGTTGACTCGGTAGCCATTACGGCTGCAGCACCGCACACTGCGCTACCTGCCGAGGCAAGAATAACCAGGTCGCGGTCCATACCGAATACTCTACGCCCGATTAAAATACCAAGCAAAAAAGTAGTGATAACCATGGCCAGGCTTACCAAAATGCCTTGAAGTCCTATAGCACCTATGCTTTGAAACGTAATGCGAAAACCATAGAAAATGATGGCTGTACGTAAAATAATTTTTGATGAAAACAGGATTCCTAACGACCACTGTTTGGATAAATAACCATGCAGGGTATTGCCGTAAACCATACACATAATGATGCCGATGATGAGGGGGCTGAAACCTGTTTTTTTAACTGGCTCAAGGCCTGCAATGAAGGTAGCCAGTGCAGCAAAAGCAGCCATTAAAAGTACACCATAAAGGGTTTTTAACCGGTTTGCTGGACTGAAATACGCGACTGACATTGATTTGGTAGCGTGCAAATGTAACCTTATTCGTGAATTGGTACTGATTAAAATCAGGAGAAAATGGGGTTTCAAGCACAAAAGCGGGTAGGAATTTTGTAAATTTGTGCATTGCTTCATTACGGGTTCACAGATAGCACAGATTAACTCGGATAAAGTTATGAAATTAAAAATTAACACACCTGCATGGGAGCTATTGTATAAAATAAAATTTCTGCCTGTCTGTGTTATCTGTGGCTAAAAAAATAAATGCATATGAAAATAGAACAATTATATACCAACTGCCTGGCCGAAGCAGCTTATTACATTGAGTCGGAAGGCGAAATTGCCATTATTGATCCGTTGCGCGAGTCGGACCCGTATTTGGAAAAAGCGAAAGCCAGCGGTGGTAAAATCAAATACATTTTTGAAACGCATTTTCATGCCGATTTTGTGAGCGGGCATGTTGACCTTGCTGCCAAAACCGGTGCAACCATTGTATACGGCCCCGATGCCAGCACGAATTTTAAATCACACATTGCCAAAGACGGTGAAGTGTTTACCATTGGTAAAATAACCATTACAGTATTGCATACACCGGGCCATACGCTGGAGTCAACAACCTATTTGCTAAAGGATGAATATGGGAAACCGCATTGCATTTTTACAGGTGACACCCTTTTTATTGGCGATGTGGGCAGGCCCGATTTGGCCATTAAAAGCGATGTGACCAAGGAAGATTTGGCAGGAATGATGTTTGACTCATTGCGCACCAAAATTATGCCGTTGCCCGATGACGTGATTGTATATCCAGGTCATGGAGCGGGCTCATCGTGCGGGAAAAATTTAAGCAGCGAAACCTGGAGCACCCTGGGTGAACAAAAGAAAACAAATTATGCCCTGAAAGGAAATGACAAGGCCGCTTTTGTAAAAGAACTAACCACCGGAATTATGCCTGCACCCCAATATTTTGCAAAAAATGCAGCGTTGAATAAAAACGGTTATGATAAAATTGACGATGTGGTAAGCAAAGGCAATACAGCGTTGACGCTTGAACAGTTTGATGCGGCCGTTAAAAACGGGGCCCTGATTTTGGACGTGCGCACAAAAGAAGAATTTTCAAAAGCGTTTATACCCGGCTCAATTTTTATTGGACTTGAAGGAACATTTGCCATGTGGGTGGGCGCCCTGGTTACCG
>DASPJQ010000297.1:0-6279 GCA_035628535.1 Flavobacteriales bacterium
TTATACGTTGGCGCAAGCGCTCAAATTTATCAGGATCAAATTTTATGTTAATATCACCCCACCAAACGGTATTTTCCGTTTTGGCATCGCAAACAATGAATTTATCTT
The DNA here is from genome assembly GCA_035628535.1 of Flavobacteriales bacterium. GTDB lineage: Bacteria > Bacteroidota > Bacteroidia > Flavobacteriales_D > UBA2798 > DASPJQ01. The sequence continues at coordinate 109 of DASPJQ010000297.1, forward strand.
TTGGTGAACGTCCGGTAAATTCTCCGGTATCAATAGCAAGCGCACCGGTATCGGCCAAATTCCCCTGGCCTGTTAAAATGGTCTCTTCTACCAATTCGGCCGGTGACAGGTTCCAAAAAACCGATGATACGTGTTGCAATCCGAGGTAACTTAAATCATGTTTGAGAGGCGTAATTCCGAAATGACTCATAATTTTAGGAAGTTTAATTTTTAACAATTTACAGGTGCAAAGATAGCGAATTTAACGGGGTGGATTTGCGTATTTTATGAACCCGTAATATTTTGGGAACCTGTACTTTACAAAAGATTTACACCGGCTTTTTTACCATTACAAAATCATTCATAAAATAACCTTCGCCAATATCAAAATCTTCAACGCTGTGAATGGTAAAGCCGTTTTTAAAATAAAAATTTATTGACTTGAAATTTTGCCGGTTTACAGTGAGTTTGTATGTTGCTTCAGCAGGAAATAATGTATATAATAAATGAAACACCTGGGTGCCCAAACCTTTTTTTTGCTTTTGCGCCAACAGGTAAAACTTATGAATGAATACTTCATTTATTTCAGGCATGTATGTGACAGCTACATATCCTATTCGTTTTCCATCCAGCTCCACAAAATAAAAAACGTGGCCTTTTTTGGCAAACTGTTCCTGCATGGCCTTTTCTGAATAAATCTTAGCCAGCATATAGTCAACTTGCTTTTGCCCGATAATGGGTATATAGTGCTCGTTCCAGGTAATTTCAGCCAACCTGGCTATTTCCTCCAGTTCGTGCTGTTTTGCTATGACCAGTTGCAAATCCATCTTTATATAACGAATGTACTCATAAGCCCAATTGTTTTTTGCACGCTGTACAAAATAATCCGGTTGATTTGTCAACGGTCACAATGGTTTCGTTTGCATCATTCATTACACAAGCCTTAACGGGGCAATGCGGCAAACCAAATGTGTGGCCGAGTTCGTGCACTGAAATATTTTTAAGCCGTTGTAAAAATGTTTTTTCATTGGCTTTACGGGTCCAAAGGAAAGCGGTTGATACCACGCACGTATAGCCAGGACAAGATCCCAGCCCAAAAATGCCCCAGTCAAGGTAGCGGGCACGGGGTTCTTTTACTACCTTTTTACCATTCTTCATTACCTGTTTGGTGCATGTTATACCATGGTGGGTAATTAAAAGAATTTTTAAGGCTTGTCCTTCATAGGTAAGGTTCAAATAACGCAAAATAGAGTCGGCACGGTACCGGTTGCTGCGCATGGTTGACACAAGGTTTTTGGGCAATGCCGGTGATTCCTTCACTATAATTTTGTAAGGAAACGCTTTTTCCAGATGTGTTTTCAAGCTATGAATATATTGCTCGCTTACCTGTTTGCTATAGACGAGTAAAACCGGTAATTCTTTTGAATCAACCGGGCTCAATATTGACGATTTTTTGCCTTTACCGCAGGCAAAAAAACACAAAATTAAAAACGGAAAAAAAAACGATCGCATTTACCAATAAACGGTATTGGCCAAATGATGTTTCACATAATCATCAACGGCATGTTCAAGGTTTGCAAATTCCTTGGTATAACCTATGCTTCTTAATTTTTGCATACCCGCACAGGTATAGTACTGGTATTTATCGCGAATATCGGCCGGTATATCAATGAACTCAATGTTCTCCTGCACGCCCATGGCCTTAAAGGTTGCCAGCGCCAAATCGTAAAACGCGCGCGCTTTGCCTGTCCCAAGGTTATAAATACCTGAATTTTTTCGGTGGGTCATTAAAAAACACAGTACATCGGCAACATCTTTCACATATACAAAATCGCGCAACTGGTACCCGTCCCTGTATTCTGGGTTATGCGACCTGAACAATTTTACTTTACCGGTTGATTTGATCTGATTGTAAGCATGAAACACAACACTGGCCATGCGCCCCTTATGGTATTCGTTTGGTCCGAATACATTAAAGAATTTTATACCTGCCCAAAAAAACGGTGTTTTTTGCTGTTGCAAAACCCATTTGTCAAACTCGTTTTTCGACTCACCATACGGATTAAGTGGTTTTAACCGGGGTATTATTGAATGGTCATCAGCATAACCCAATTCGCCCAACCCGTAGGTTGCTGCCGATGAAGCGTACACCAACGGAATAGCGTGTTTCACGCATGCATCCCACACGTTTTTGGAATAGTCAACGTTCAGTTCGTCAAATATGGTTTTATTGAATTCGGTGGTGTCTGTTCGGGCGCCTAAATGAAAAACAAACTGCACCCATTCCTGGTTTTGTTCCAGCCAGTTCAAAAAATTGTTACGGTCAACAAGAGCGGTGTATTTTTTTGGGGCGTAATTGGGTTCCTTTTGACTGAACGAAAAATTGTCAACCAAAACCAGGTCGTTATATCCCAATTGGTTGAGCCTGCTCACCAAACAACTTCCTATAAAACCGGCAGCACCTGTAACAATTATCATTATTTAGCTTTAACGGTCCTGAAAAGTACTAAAATCTGCCATACCCACGTGCTGTACTTTACCTATATTTGCAACCCTATGGCATTGGTTTATATAACACGTAAAGAGCATTTTAATGCGGCCCATAAACTGTGGAATGAAAAATGGAGCGATGAAAAAAACCTGGAAATGTTTGGCAAATGCGCCAACCCGAACTGGCATGGACATAACTATATCATTTATGTAACGGTTAAGGGTGTGCCTGATGCCGATACCGGTTATTTCATAAACCTGAAGGAGCTCAGCACGCTCATTCGCACGAAAATTACCGATCGCATGGATCACCGCAACCTCAACCTGGATGTTGAGTTTTTAAAAGGCCAACAAACCAGCTGTGAAAATGTGGCCGTTGCCATTTGGCTGCAATTGGTTGATGAAATAAAAAAACTGGGTGGAACGTTGCATAGCATAAAACTATACGAAACCGAAAATAATTACGTTGAATATTTTGGAGAATAAAAACCGCAGTGAAGCATAAGAAACACAGATTATACAATCGTTAACGCGATTAGAATATAAAATAATAAGATGAAAAAAGAAACCGATCAACCCCTGGAAACCGAAGCCATAGGCCACCATTATAAAGAAATTCTTTCATTGCTGGGCGAGGACCCCACACGTGAAGGCTTGTTGAAAACACCCGAACGGATGGCCAAAGCCCTGCAATATATGACCCGTGGCTATTACCAATGTCCTGAAGACATTTTAAAGTCGGCTAAGTTCAAAGAGGATTACAGTCAAATGGTATTGGTCAAGGACATTGATATGTACAGCATGTGCGAACACCATATGTTGCCGTTTTTTGGTAAGGCGCATATTGCTTATATTCCCAATGGGCACATTGTCGGGTTAAGTAAAATTCCGCGCGTGGTTGACGCCTTTGCCCGCAGGTTGCAGGTACAGGAACGCATGACCAATGAAATTCGTGACTGTATTCAAAACACCCTTAATCCGTTAGGTGTTGCCGTTGTAATTGAAGCACAACATTTATGCATGCAAATGCGCGGTGTACAAAAACAAAATTCGGTTACTACTACATCAGCCTTTACCGGTGAATTTTTAAATGAGCCCACAAGGGCCGAGTTTATTTCGTTGATTGGGGTAAAGTTGCGTTAGGGGACAGAGTACGAAGTATAAAGTATAAAGTACGAAGTATAAAGTATAAAGTATAAAGCACAAAGACACGGAATCCACTCTTTTCATGTTATGCTGATCAGGTATACACACCCTCATAACCCATTACAAAAACTCATTGCTGCTCTGTAGCGGCCATTACCTTTCCATATAACCACGGCATCTCTTCATTGAGCAACACAATTTCATTTTTATTCACGATTTTAAACCGCATCGTCTCAGGATTGTCTTTGTTAATTTCACCTTCGGCCGTTTCATAACCGGTGGTAATTTGTAAAATACCGTCTTTCACAAATCCGCTTATAACAGGATATACTGTAACCGACCGGATAGCACCGCTGTATATGGTCATTTTGCCCGCAACCGCCCCATTGTTTATTTCCACTTCCAGGCAATAGGAATACCGGATCATGTCATGGGCCAAAACCTTATCGCCACGGTTATCTTTCCAGTATTCCCTTTCAAAACGATACTGGCCTGCAGGTAAATCGGCAACAGGCTTAAATTGAAATTGCTTTACCTCGGTTTTAATATCGGTTTCTTTGGCAACCTTCCATTCATTTCCTTCGCGTACCAGCATTAAAACGGCATCATATTCCTTTTTACCGCCCACCTCGTTGCATACTTTACTAAACTCGGCAATAATGTGCATGTTGCTCCCCGCTCCAACAGTATACAATTCCATGTTTTTTAGTTCTTGCTTAAACCGGGGTTGCTTTTGCAGGGCCACCATTTTTGATTTCACACAATCGGCATTGCTACGCTTTACCAGGTAAAATGCTACTTCCCCAGCATAAACTGCTTTTAGTTCGTCAGCATTCCGGTCATTGATTCCTTTCTTCCACCGTTCCACTGCCTGTTTTGCTTCATTCAGATGCCTGAAAACACCAGCGCCCGACAATGAATCGGGCGCCTGTGCAATCACATTGGTTGTGTTTAATAAAATCAAATATACAATGCAGTAAAACCGCATATATTTTCTACCAGATTTTGGCCATCTTGTCGTCAGGCATGCGCATTTTGCTTCCTTCCTTTACATTGAACGCAGCAAAAAATTCTTTCATGTTGCTCAGCGGCCCCAGCACCCTGTATTTACCCGGTGCATGTACATTGGTATAAATCTGGTTTTTCAACGCCTTATCGGTATACTTGGTACACCAAATTTGGCCATAGGCAATAAAGAAACGCTGCTCGGGTGTAAAGCCGTTGATGTTTTCGCGTGTTTTCCCTTTCAACGAACGTTCGTAGGCGTAATAAGCAATTTTAAGCCCGCCCAGGTCGGCAATGTTTTCACCAATGGTGAGCGCACCGTTTACAAATACACCTGGCAAGGCTTCATATGCGTTAAAACAATCAATCAATTTTTGCGTACGGTCCTGGAAATTTTTCAGGTCCTCGGGCAACCACCAATTGGCAAGATTACCAGTTGCGTCAAACTGCGCTCCCTGGTCATCAAAACCATGCGTTAATTCATGGCCAATAACAGCGCCCATGCGCGCATAGTTTACAGCATCCTCCTTGCTCACATCAAAAAACGGTGGCTGCATGATACCGGCAGGAAATACTATTTCATTCCATAAGGGATTGTAGTAAGCGTTAACGATATGAGGCGGCATTTGCCATTCGCCCTTATCAATGGGGTTACTGAGTTTAGCCAGGTTTTGCAAATGATCAAATTCATTGCACGCCCATGCATTTTGCACCAGCGAAGCGCGCGTTATGGTAAGCTTTGAATAATCGGTCCACTTGTCAGGGTATCCGAGTTTGCGGATGAACGAGCCCAGTTTTTCGTGTGCTTTTTTGCGCGTATCGGGACTCATCCATTCTAGCGTATCAAGACGTTGCTTGAAGGCCGCAAAAATATTGTCCACCATTTCGTTTACGCGTTTTTTGGCTTCAGGGCTAAATGTCTTGTCAACAAAAGCGTGGCCCAGGGCCTCATTCGCAGCTGAACTTCCAATTACCCCAATGGCACGCTTCCACAATGGTTTCATTTGCTTTGCCCCGCGTAACGTAGTACCAAAAAACTTGAATTGTTCCTTTTCAATAGTCAACGATAATTTTTGCGAATTAGCAAGAAATACCTGCCATTTCAAATAGTTTTTTATTTCAGGCAGCGATTTTTTTGTAAGAATATTTTCCAACCCGCGGAATGCTTTGGGAACGGTTACAATAACTTCATTAACGGGCTTAACCAAACCTATTTCGGCCGAATAAACGTCCCAATTGAATGAAGGTGACATTTTTTTAAATGCTTCCCAGCTCATTTTATTGTACTGGGCCTGCACATCGCGTTCCTCAAGGGGGGTGGCACTGGAGTCGGCCAGCATGCTTTCAATACCGTAAACATCCATGGCTGCTTTTTCGGCAACCGAACCTTTTACGCCCAGCAATTGAAACATTGTTTTCAAGTGGGCCTTGTATGCTTTTTTGATTTCCTCTGAAGCGGTATCTGTTTTGGTATAGTACTCGTTTGAAGGAAGACTGAACCCGCCCTGGCCCATGTAAAGCATCATCCTGGTATTATCCTTCATGTCCTGC
>DASPJQ010000298.1:0-2124 GCA_035628535.1 Flavobacteriales bacterium
TGCTGAAAGAAAATGGTGCTGAAATTGCCAGGCGCGACCTGCCTGTGCAAACGCACAACCAAACCATGCGCACGTCATTTTTAGTGCCCGCAAAACGCGAAGGGATACAGAAAATAACAGCTGAAGTTATTCCCGTTGCCGGTGAGTTTTCGGAAAAAAATAACGCATTAAGCGTATACGTTAATGTGGTCAAGAACAAACAAAAAGTGCTGATACTTGGCGCAGCGCCCCATCCTGACGTAGCAGCCATTAAATATTCACTTGAGGCCTCGCAAAATTACCAGGTTATTTCAGGTATATACCAGCCAGGCGTAAATTACGGTTTCAACAATTATAACCTGGTTGTGCTGCACGCCCTGCCAACAGGCTCGGCCGATGAAGAACTGATTACAAAAATACGCGATGCCGGAACGCCCATTTTATTTATTATAGGCCAGCAAACCGTATTGGGCAATTTTTCAAAAATGGTGCCTATGCTGAGTATACCGGGCAGTTCAAAAAACCCGAGCAATGCGGTGCCGTGGTTAAATACCAATTTTACCAGTTTTACGCTGAGCGAAAAAGTGCGCCAGCTAATGCCCAAGTTACCACCGGTTGCGGCCCCCTTTGGCGAGTACCGGTTGGCCCCTGGTGCAAACGTATTGTTGTACCAGCGCATTGGCAGCGTACAAACGCAAAACCCGCTTATTGTGTTTAACAAGGACAATTTGCAGAACAAGACCGGTATTATTTGTGGCGAAGGAATATGGATGTGGAAAATGCACGATTACGAAGTGAACGGGAACAACGATGCGTTTAATGAAATTGTTCAAAAGAGCGTGCAGTATTTAAGCGTGGCTGAAAATAAAACCAATTTCCGTGTTACACATAAAAACGAATTTACCGAAAACGAGCCGGTAATATTTGACGGTGAATTGTACAATGAAAACTATGAGCCAATCAATACGCCCGATGTAGATATGAAAATTGTGAATGCCGAAAAGAAAGTGTTCAAATATACCTTTTCAAAACTGGGCAACATGTACCGCCTTAATGCAGGGATGTTGCCTCCTGGTGAATATGCCTATACGGCAAGCGCAACGTATGGCAAAAAAGACTATGTAAAGAACGGTAAATTTATTGTGAGCGCTGTTAATACCGAGTTGTTGCGTACTGAAGCCGATCACCGTTTGCTGTACCAGATGGCGGCCAATACGGGTGGAAAATTTTATGCGCGCAATAATATGCAAACCCTGGTAAATGACCTTGACAAGAATGAAAATGTGGCTTCGGTTACGTATGAAGAAACCACTATGGACGATTTGATCAATAAAAAGTGGTTGATTATTATTCCGGTTTTACTATTGGGGCTTGAGTGGTTTTTGCGGAAAAGGGCTGGTGGGTATTAATCCAGGAATCAATTAAGCAATGGGGTGGTTCAAAAATGACGTTGGTACCGGTCGTACGCATGGCCTTTGTCAAAGCCAATGCAGGCACGGCTTTTAATGCACGATAAAAAGCTGTTGGGTAAACTATGCGTCTCCTTTTAAATATGTTTGCACCATTTATTTTATCACAACAATACGTTTATTCAAGCCGCTGCCTTCCTGGCGGATAAAATAAACCCCGTTTGCCAGGTTTTCAACGGTAAAGTGATAGTTGTTATTCGGGTTCAGCCGAATGCGTTGCACAACCTGTCCCGTTTCATTTTGCAATAAAAATAAAAGGTTTGCATCAGTTACACCGGAAATGGTAAACGAACCGTTATTCGGATTGGGAAAAACCGAAATTTCATTTTCATCCGTCCATTCGGATATACCAACTGAGTTAATGGTCACACATGCCGAAGTGTCGCTGCATCCCATTTCGGTGATGATTACAGCATAATCGCCATTGGTTGTTGCAGTATAACTTTGGTTGGTTGAAACGCCTGCTGCCACCGCCATGCCCGGGCAAACAACCCATTGGTAGGAATCGGCACCGGCAAACGCGGCCGTAATGGTGACGCCTGCAATAGTGGTTGCCACGTTAGGTGGCGCACAACTGGTGGTGTCTTCAAAATAAATAATTTTCCCGGCATCATGGCCCGCCAATAAATCCAGGTCCCCGTCACCATCCAGGTCAGTGAAAGCCGGTGCGGTGTAG
>DASPJQ010000299.1:0-2523 GCA_035628535.1 Flavobacteriales bacterium
TATGTGGGTGTTAACTCTGACGAATGAAAAAGAGTAAAACTTTTGGCATATTTTAAAAATGCAGGTTTCATTGTCAGGACTGGCCCTGACAAGCCATTGACAAGCAATGGCTTGTCATTACCATAACGAAATCCTTTTTTATCCACAATTCAGGTTAAAAAAACTGTATTTTTGCGTCCTTACATTTTAAAAAATGGCTGAATCAAATACACCTGAGAACAATACCGAAACGCTGAGTAAAATTCAAAGCTATTTCAGGGAAAACAGTAAAAGTTTAACCATTATTGGCTCTGCTATTGTTGTGCTGGTAGGCGGTTATTTCCTGTACAATAAATTTATCGTTCAAAAAAACGAGAAAAAGGCAATTGAACAACTCTGGAAAGCGGAGTATTACTTTGAGAAGGACTCATTCCAGTTGGCCGTTGACGGCAAAATGATGTATGCAGGCTTTAAAAAAATTGCCAAAAATTTCAGTGGTACCTCAGGCGGGAATATTGCTTCGTATTGCCTGGGAATTTCATACCTGAACCTTGGAAAGTATAAAGAAGCCATTGAAGCACTGGAAGAATGCGAATTTGATGATGACATTGTTTCATCAATTGCTATTGGCGCGCAAGGCGATGCTTACCGTGAACTCAAAAAAATTGATGAAGCAATTGAAAAATATGAGGAGGCGGCCGACAACCGCGGGGGCAACCAGTTTACAACACCACTTTACCTGAAAAAAGCTGCCCTGGCTTATGAAGAAAAGAAAAATTGGAAAAAAGCGGCTGAATTATACCAACGCATATATGATAATTACGAGCATACTACCGAAGGACAGGACATTGAAAAATACCTGGCCCATGCCCGTAATCTTGCAAAGTAATACTTACCCGATTTAAAACACAGGCCGGCAGGGTGTGTTATGCTGACCGGCATTGGTACAGAACTAAATTCACTGATTAATTAAAGCCACGTCAGTATATGGCCACCAAGGGCAAAAATCTGTCTGAAATTCATCGTCCGGGTTTGCCTGCTGCCAAAAGCATGAAAGTGGGTATTGCCTGTGCCGAATGGAACGAGGAAATAACCGGGAATCTTTTAGCCGGGGCCATAATAACCCTTGAAGAAGCGGGTGTTTTACGCAAAAACATTACCATTATTCATACACCCGGGGCCTTTGAGCTGCCCCTGGCCTGCCAATGGCTTCTGCAAAAAAACAACATTATGGGTGTTATAGCCATAGGCAGTGTTATACAAGGGGAAACCAGGCATTTTGACTTTGTTTGCCAGGGCGTAACACAGGGTATTATGGAGGTAGGACTTAAATACAACAAACCGGCAATTTTTTGTGTGCTGACTGATCATACATTGGAACAGGCCATGGAGCGTAGCGGTGGAAATCACGGCAATAAGGGAGTTGAGTGTGCTATGGCGCTTATTAAAATGCTTAATAACAGCCTAAGTCTGAAAAAATAAGGTATTCGTCAAATTTTTAAACAGAACCTCGGAAGAATTTTAGTAACTTGTAACAAATCAAACCCACACAGTATGGAGCTTTTAGTTATTGAACCCACTGATCATACCCCAGGTGTTGAGTTTAACGCCAAAACCGGTAAACTTAAATTGCACGGTAGGTCATTACCCGAAAATGCCATTGAGTTCTATGATCCGTTGTTTGACTGGCTTGAAAACTATATAACTGTGGCACCGGCTACTACTGAGCTGCATGTGGACCTTGATTACCTGAATTCCATTTCACAAAAAATGATCGTTGAAATATTGAAAAACACCAAAAAGGTACAGGAGGACGGTAAAGCCATTAGTGTAAATTGGTATTACGATGAGGAGGATGAAAAAATGATGGAAGAAGGTAAGGCTATTGCTACCGAATTTGAGGTGCCAATTACCCTGTTTCCCAAGCCCAACACCCCCTGATAAATCACTTCGAATAAACGGTATAAAAACCGAAAAAGCCTTTGTAAATGCAAATTTGTAAAGGCTTTTTTTATTGTGCCCAGAACGAGATTCGAACTCGTACAGTTTCCCGCCACCCCCTCAAGATGGTGCGTCTACCAATTTCGCCACCTGGGCAAGCTAACAAAGCCATACAAAGATATAAAATTTTTAGCGTATCCTGGTCAAGTAGGCGGTTCTTATTGAAATCATGCGCTTTGGCTGTTTAAGGCATAAAAAAGCCACAACTTTCATCGTGGCCTTTCTTTGGGTTGGGTAGAGAATAGAAACTAAATAAACAGCATCGTTTTAAATATCAGTGAACGTATGTGGCGCTAAACATAAATTCAAACTGAACACATCATTTGGCGTAACTATAATAAACGGTCGGGGCAACAAGTTCCGCTTCCCTTACCTTGCGCATCACTTCCTGGAAAAATACAGCGGTTTTATTTTTTAACGTAGCGGCATCATACATTGCATTCACCATTTTAAAACCATTCTCGGCAATGGTGCTGCGCAATTCCTGCGACTCAATGCAGCGTATGATCTGGCTGGCAAATTCTTTTGGCGTATCGCCAATCA
>DASPJQ010000300.1:0-1730 GCA_035628535.1 Flavobacteriales bacterium
CAATAAAACAAATAATGCATATAGGAAAATTATTCCCAGGCAGGTATAAAAAACAATCATAATGCCTTGCGGTTAAGCAATAGCCAGGCGCCAATAAAGGCCGGTATTACCTGGTTAATGATCCATAAAAGCAATACTGAAACCACAACCGTTACAGGATTTTGAATGATGCCTGAAAAAATTACAACTGAAATGGATTCACGGATGCCCAGTTTATTGAGGGCAAAGGAAGGCGCAACGGTGAGAATGAAAAAATACATGTTGGCATACAAAAACAGGGTTGCTACCGGTACCGTGTTGTCAAAAAAACAAAGGATGAACAGCAGTTGTGTTGTATACAGCACCGACCGCAGGAAGGAGAAATGCAATACATGAAAATTATCATAAACCGACATGCCGTAGAAATTATGGAAATGCCTTGACAGAGGTCTAAACAGTTTAACGCGGAAAAAAAGTTTCAGGAAAAATTCAGGTTTAAACAAAAACCAGGCATGGTAGGCCAGCAGAAGTAAAAACAAGCCCATGTATAAAACTTTCAGCGAATCATAATGGTTGAGAAAAAGCGAAAAGTCAACCGGGAGGAGAAAGATGGAAAAAAGGGCAAACAGGCAAATGGTGATAAATTGGGCATAACCCGACAACAGGTTCATTAAAATAATTTTACCGCGTTCCTGTTTGTTGAATTGCATGGCCCTCCCAGGAAAATCGCCAAGACGGTTGGGTGTAATAAAACCTACAGCCAAACCGGTAAGCACGCTTTTAACGGCTGTTGTGTACGTTATGTTCTGTATCTGGCTTGCCATAAACCACCATTTATACGATTCAACCCCCAGGTTGGCAATCCCAATGATGAATACGATCAACAAAAGCCCTGTAATACGGTAGCCGTCAGAGTCGGAAAAAATGCTGAAGTCAACCGAGGGAACCGGGTTAATAAATAACGTATTGAGTACATACGTAATACAGGTAGCAAACACTGCAAGACCCAACAACCATGTCAACCTGTTGGTATTTTTTGACGTAAGTGTAAAACTACCTGTTTTCACGCACTGTTTATTTGTGTAAATTTAGCCAAATGTTTCAAGACCGCGTTATTTTAGGTGTTGACCCGGGTACCGTTATCATGGGTTATGGTGTTATTCATGTTCAGGGTAAAACCCCTAAGCTGCTTGCACTTGGCGTTATCAAACTTAATAAACTGGATGACATGGCCGACCGCCTGAAGCATATTTATGACCGGGTCACTGGCATAATTGATGAACACAAACCGGATGAACTGGCCATTGAAGCGCCTTTTTTTGGCAAAAACGTGCAGAGCATGCTAAAATTGGGTCGTGCACAGGGTGTAGCCATTGCGGCCGCCCTAAGCCGTAGTGTTCCCATGACCGAGTATTCGCCCAAAAAAATAAAACAGAGTTTAACTGGTAACGGAAGCGCTTCAAAAGAACAGGTGGCAGCCATGCTGCAGCACCAGTTTAAATTCGATGAATTGCCAAAACACCTGGATGCGACCGATGCCCTTGCAGCGGCCATTTGCCATTTTTACCAGCGCAACAGCATACGTTCGGCAAAAAAAGCATACAGCGGGTGGGAAGCTTTTGTAAAGGACAACGAAACAAAAGTGAAAAGCACAGGCGCCACTTCCAAAAAAGTTCTAAGCGGAAAATAATGTTATTGGTGCATCGGTGTATCAGTTCTGGTAACTGATATAACTGCATAAAAAAAAAACC
>DASPJQ010000301.1:0-3560 GCA_035628535.1 Flavobacteriales bacterium
CAATTTTTTCTCCCATCCATTTAAAGGCCCAAACCACGGTTTACGTTGACAACGTAACCGATTTTTTTAAGGCGCTCGGGTCCAACCGCACCATTGTGCTTAAGCCAGGCGACTATCACCTTGAAAAAATTGATACTACCCTTGAAAACGCAAATTGCAACTGGGCAATGGTTTTGTTTGATGAAATTTACTACGATGAAAAAACCGATGACTACAAAACGCTGTTGCTTCCGGGTGCAGAAAATCTCACTATAAAATCAGGCAGCAGGGAGCCCGTTCGCATTTTAACCAACCGTAAAGCAGCCAGCGTACTGGCGTTTAAAAGTTGTACCAATGTCAAACTTGAAGGCATAATTTTCGGTCATGACGTTCCCAAATCGTACACGGACCCGGCCGACCCGTTTGTGAGCTTTTGTTCGGGCGAGGTGCTTGAATTCATGGATTGCAATAAGGTAGAAATTAAAAGCGCGGTTTTGTTCGGATGCGGTACCCGCGGATTTTTGGCGCACCGCTGTAAAGATCTATCGGTGGAAAAAACAACCATTACGGAATGTAGTTATGGCGCCTTCGGGATTTTTGATACCGAAAACATATCGTTTAAAAAGTGTGCATTTGTAAAAAACACCTATCGCTGGCTGTTTGAAATCGTAAACTGCCAAAACCTTACAGTTAAAAAATCGGGGGTATACAAAAACACAAAAGCTGAATATAACGAAGGTGTTGTAAAAATGGAAACCAGTGAAAACATAGCGTTAAAAAAATTTAAATTGAACGACAACGATTTTACCAGTGAATATTTTTACCATGGATGGGAAAATCACCAGCCCTGATCAATTAAACTGTTTCCGGTCTTTTTGGGCATGTGTCCGGGCCTGCTGAAGGGCAGCTTAAATGTACATGTAACGGTATACATAAACCGGTTACAACAAGGCAACAAAAAACCCGTTTTCATGATTGAAAACGGGTTTAAAGGAAGAGAGCCGTATAATTTTTTTTATTCGCCAGTTGCATTACCTGCATTGTACGGTGTTTTGGAATGCGAAGGCGCCTGGCCGTGTCCCATTTCCAATTCATGCAAGGTTTCTTTTAAAACTTTAATGAGGTAATTCCTGCGTGCTGTTGAGTTGGCACTCCAGGAAGACCCTGCTTCCTTGTGCGCGAGCTTGAATTTTTTTCCTTCCAGTTTCACCTTCCATGTGTTTTTGCGCGTTTTCACCATGGTTTTGTGCGCAAGTATGTAACTGTGAAATTCGCTGCCAACGGGCAGTTCATTTGCCCCTTCAAACGGTTTGCTTGCAAGCGTCTCAAATAAAATGTCCCAAGCTTTAGCATTCCTGCGGCTTTCGTTCCATGTACCTTTGCTTAAAGCCCAGGTTTGCTGGTTAAATACACCTGTATATGGTGTTCCCTCAATCTCGGTAAACAATGGAGCAACAGCTTTTTTCTGACGCTTCTTACCGGCTCTTTTCTTCGGAGTAGGTCTATTTGTTTTCATAATACCCAATGTACGTAAACGGGTACGAAAAAACTGTTAAAATCAAGAATAAACACAGGGTGTTAATTCGCTTAAAAACAACATCTTATCTAATAAAAACGGGTGTTAAAAAAGTTATTAAAAACGCACAAAAATGTCAAGTGGTTGAGGGCGAATTTAGGCCGTAAACCGGGTCTGTTTCGAGGCTGTTTTGTGCAAGAAAGAAAACCGTGCGCATCCGGCAACTAAAAGGATACAAGCAGCATCGTTTTAAAGTCTTGGCAATCAATAATTATGGCCTTCAGCATGACTCCATTCAACGCTTTTTCCAAAAACCGCAACGTTTTTACCTGCATACACCACGCATATGAAACTTTTCAAACATGCACGTATGACCAACTTAAGTTTACATAAAAAACAATACTATGAAACTGTATTTATTGCTTCTTACCATGACCGCGTTTGGGTTAAACGGGAATCTGTTTGCACAACTTAACATTAAAGACAAGGTGAAAAACGTCACCGATAAAGTCAATAACAGAACCAACGAAATGGATGTACGGGTAAATGCGCCAAATAATGACAAAATTATTTTTGCTTCAGCGCCCTTTTCAAAAGGCGGAAGCGCAAAAAGTGAGTTTAAGGCTAACACGCCTGTATACGGAAAAATAATTGTAGGCTCCATGCGTAAATACGCGCAGGAAATTGATTCATGGAACCAACAAAACCTGAAAGAAGAAGGTGTACATAAAAAATTCACCCATCGCGTTATTTTTAATTTAAGCCGCGAAAACGAACCGCAAGGCACCAATTTTGATGTGTCACTTTACCTTACTGCAGCTGACCTTGACAAGAAAGAACTGGAATTTGACATTTCTCCCTCTGAAACCGATGCGTCAACTTATTATGTAGAAAGCCAAACGTTTTTTAATGTGTTAGCTACGGTTTCTGACATGGGCGGGTATTACGGTTCTAAGCTTACCTACGTTGTAAAACTGAAAGAAAAACCCAGCGGTAACATAACAGAAGAGCCAAATGATGCGGTAGCAAAACTCACCATTGATTTTTCATCGGGTAGTTATGAAACACAAACTGAATGGAAGAACCAGCAGGAAGAAATACGTGTAAAAACGGCAGTTAAACACAAAAACGGGGCCGTTGGTGTGGCCGAGACCGCAAAAAACAAAATCCTTTTTGGAACCAAACCGTTTTCAAAATCACCTTCGCCAACCAACACAGTAAAAGCGGGAACACCGGTATACGGCCGGCTAATGCTTGAGAAACCCCTTGGTAATTATGCAACCGGCAACAATGCCACCAAAAAATTATGTTTCACCGTTCTTTTAAAAAGCAAAGGCGTGTATGTTGACGAGTATAAAGAAACGTATAACGTGCTGGTGACTGAAACCGATTTAAACAAGAAAGAAATTGATTTTGACATGGCGCCTTTGGCTGCCGATGCCAGCACGCGTTACGAGGAAGGGCATGAATTTTTTACGGTGGTTGCCTCAACGGCATATTATGGTCAAACCGTTGATTATAAAATTGTATTGGAGCAGGAAAACAACCCCGATTTTATCCTTAACGGTGAAGGGTTGTTGCAGGTTGATCACAAGAACCATGATTATGATCAGGCCCTGGCATGGTATCAGGCATGTTTAAAAGCCAATGAAGACGTTATTGAAAAAGCTGAAAAGACCGGTGTTGAAGAAGCCATGAACAGCATTTCCAATAAAATGGTTTTCGCTTCACAACCGTTTTCAAAAAACCCACAACCACAAGCCGATTTTAAAGCCGGCTCGCCTATTTATGGAAAACTCAGCCTTGAAAAACCGCTAAAAAACTATTGTAAGCCGCTGAACAAAGACCTGGTTGAATATTATAAAGCCGACAAAGACATTGTTCGTGTGCTGGAGTTTACCATCCATATAAAAAAGGGTGAAGGCGAGTATGAAAAAATGCCGGTAGCAGCCGAATTGTTTTTAAACCAGGCCGAACTTGAAAAAAACGTGATTGAATTTGATCTTGCTCCTGCAAACGGTGAATCATCATCGCGCTACTCATTCGGATCGGCATTTTACCGTTC
>DASPJQ010000302.1:0-2376 GCA_035628535.1 Flavobacteriales bacterium
CATAACATTAAAGTGTATTTTGCAAAAGGATTTGTTTCTACGCCCATGATTTCGTTTGGGGCCAAAAAGTTGGGCGCATCACTTGGTGTAATTATAACGGCAAGCCATAACCCTCCGGCTTATAACGGGTATAAATTAAAAAGCGAACATGGCGGGCCGTTGAGTCCTGAAAAAGTGCAGGAAGTGGAAGACCTGATTCCGGAAACATGCCCGGTAAATGTGGTTGATATAAGCATGGATGAACTGCTGAAACAAGGTAAAGTGACCCTCGTGCCATTGGAAGATGATTATGTTGCGCATATTCAACGTTCGTTTGACCTTGACGCCATAAAAAAATCGGGAATAAAGCTCGCGTATGATGCCATGTACGGTGCGGGACAAAATGTTATGAAACGCGTTTTACCCGAAACCACATTTTTGCATTGCGAGCACAACCCCTGGTTCAACGGGCAGGCCCCTGAACCCATTCATAAAAATCTGCTTGAATTCTCAGCGCTTATAAAAACGAAAGGAAATATTGATTGCGGTATTGCAACTGATGGTGATGCCGACCGCATTGGTCTGTACAATTCACGGGGAGAATTTGTTGACTCGCACCACATTATTTTATTGCTCATTCACTATTTGTGTAAGTACAAAAAAATAAAGGGTAAAGTGGTAACCGCGTTCAGCACCACACCCCGTATTTCCAAAATTTGCAAACATTACGGACTTGAGCTGGAAACAGTAAAAATCGGGTTTAAATACATTGCAGGTATTATGGTGGAGGAGGATGTGTTGGTAGGTGGCGAGGAGAGTGGCGGAATTGCCATGAAAGGCCATATTCCCGAGCGTGACGGTATCTGGATCGGGCTTGTTATTGCCGAATTCCTGGCCAAATCAGGAAAAAAACTGGATGACCTGATTGCCGAGATTTATGAAATTACAGGGTCGTTTGCTTTTGAACGGAACGACCTGCATATTGCTGAAAGCACCAAGCAGAACATAATCAAATCGTGCAAAGAAGGGTTGTATAACCGTTTTGGTACATACGCAGTTGAGCGCGTTGAGGACCTTGACGGATATAAATATTTCCTGGGTAATGATGAATGGATCATGATTCGCCCCTCAGGTACCGAACCGGTGTTGAGGTTGTATGCCGAAAGTTCAACACAGGCCGGGGCGTTTAAGATTTTGGAGGAAACGAAAAAACAGATCCTATAATTTTATTGTCCCTGCTGATCAAGGATTTGTTCCTCGCCATCTTTATTAATCCCTGTATCCAGTTTTTGAAGTGAAACGGCCGCCAGCACAATGCCGGCCATGGTTAAAACAGCACCGGCTAAAAATGGGGCTCCGGGAAAATAAACAGGCGCGTTTTTGTTGGTGTAAAAATAAAACAGGCTTGTCATGAGAATAGGGCCAATAATGGTTGATATGCTCATGATGCTGGTCAAGCCTCCCTGTAATTCACCTTGCTCATTGGGTGGTACCTGCGATGAAATAGTACCTTGCAACGCGGGCCCTGCTATGCCGGCCAATGCATAAGGAATCATAAAAGCAAACATCATCCAGCCCTGTGTGGCAAAAGCAAATAGGGTAAACCCTATTACATAAAGTACAAGTCCGGTATAAATGGCCTTTTTTTGCCCGAGTTTCTGCATGGCAATTTTAATGAGTCCGCCTTGTACAAGAGCCACACAAATCCCAACAAAGGTTATGGAAGCGCCCACCAATCCTTCTTTCCATCCGAATTTTTCCATGGTATAATACGTCCAGGTTGACTGCGCTGCATTGCCGGCAATGTAAATTAAAAACATACAGCCAATCAATCCCAGTAAAGCCTTGTGTTTGAAAATTTGCATAAGTGTACCCACCGGGTTGGCCCGTTTCCATTCAAATTTCCTGCGGTTTTCAGGGTTTAACGATTCAGGAAGCACAAAATACCCATAAGCAAAATTGAGGAATGATAAAACGGCCGCCCCGTAAAACGGTGCACGTAAACCGTAAATGCTTAAAAGACTGCCTATGGATGGGCCCAGGGTAAATCCAATACCAAAAGCCGCACCAATCAATCCAAAATTTTGCATGCGTTTTTCGGGTGTGCTTATATCGGCTATGTAGGCCGAAGCGGTGGTATAGCTTGCACCGCAAATGCCCGCAAAAATGCGTGCACCAAACAGCCAGCCAATACTGCCGGCAAGGGCTGAAACAATAAAATCGATTCCAAGTCCCAGCAATGAAATTAACAAAACGGGCCTGCGGCCGTAACGGTCGCTGAGGCCGCCCAGCACTGGTGCAAATAAAAACTGCATAATGGCAAATGAGAACAGCAACCACCCTCCGTAAGTGGCCGCTTCGCTCAATGTGCCATGTGTTAGTTCCTGTATAAGCCCG
>DASPJQ010000303.1:0-4728 GCA_035628535.1 Flavobacteriales bacterium
TGACGGGTTCATTAAATTCGCACTTGGAGAAAATGTAAAACAATCCAACTGGGGCGAACCTACGCAACGTTACCCCCAAACGCGCATGGGCGTGGAACAGGTTTTTTACGATGCATTTTTCAGGGCTAAAGCGTACGAAACTTCATGGAAAGATTTTACCGACAGGTTGGCCAAATCAAAAGGAATAAAACCTGAACCGCCACGCAAAGACCTTGAATCCGAAACCTTATTGGAAATTTTGCACGGAAAAAGGTTTATTACCTGCCATTCTTATGTGCAGTCTGAAATCAATATGCTCATGCACGTGGCCGACAGCATGGGCTTTAAGGTAAACACGTTTACACATATTCTTGAGGGGTATAAGGTGGCCGATAAAATGAAAGCCCATGGGGTGAACGCTTCAAGTTTCAGCGATTGGTGGGCGTATAAGTTTGAGGTGTACGAAGCCATTCCGTACAACGCGGCTATTTTAACAAAAGTAGGAGTAAATACTGCCATTAATTCTGACGATGCTGAAATGGCGCGCAGGTTGAACCAGGAAGCCGCCAAATCGGTAAAATACGGTGGTATGAGCGAGGAGGATGCCTGGAAAATGGTAACGCTCAACCCGGCAAAAATGCTGCACCTTGACAGGCAAATGGGAAGTTTAAAGGCCGGCAAGGATGCCGATGTGGTGGTGTGGAGCGATAACCCCCTGAGTATATATGCAAAAGTGGAAAAAACATTTGTTGACGGTATTTTGTATTACGACCTGGAACGCGATGCCCTGCTTGATAAACGCAATACGACTGAAAAACTGCGGTTGATCAAAAAAATGATGGAGGCCAAAGCCAGCGGAGAAAGGACCGTTAAACCAACGCGAAAAACCAACAAGCAATACCATTGCGATACCATTGGTGAAGAAATGGAGGAGGACCACAACTGATGAAAACTATTTTACACAAAATGATTTTACCAGAATCGCTCCCAAAAATGCCTCCTCAGCTTTTAAACACAGAGACCACAAAGGCTTTTTTGACATGGCTTCTGTTAATTTTTGTCACTGGAAGCAGCTTTACCCAAACCAGGTCTGTTCTTTTAATGAATGGCACGGCCCATTTGGGTAACGGTGAAGTCATTAATAACTCGGTAATTGGTTTCAAAGACGGAAAATTGATGCTCGTGGGAAATGCATTGGTTGTGCGGGTTGACATGACCAAATTTGATACCGTTATAAACATTGAAGGCAAACATGTTTATCCCGGGTTTATCGGGTGTAATTCCACGCTTGGGCTAACTGAAATTGAGTCGACCCGTTCAACACTTGATTTTAATGAAACAGGTAATTACAACCCCAACACGCGTGCGCAAATTGCGTATAACACCGATTCAAAAATTATTCCAACCGTCAGGGCCAATGGTGTGATGTTGGTGCAGGTAACACCGCGTGGTGGGATTTTGAGCGGGACTTCCAGCGTAATGGCCACAAGCGGGTGGAATTGGGAAGATGCAACCGTTAAAGCCGATGATGGCTTGCATTTGAACTGGCCGGCTTTTGCACCGCGCAGGCGCAGGACTACCGAAGCAACAACCGAAGCCCCGGCTGAAAACGAATACCAGAAACAATACGAGGCCATTAAAAAATATATTACCGAAGCAAAGGCCTACGCCCAGCAAAAACAATATGAAAACGTTGATGTGCGTTTTGAAAGCATGCGCGGTATTTTTAACGGCAAACAAACATTGTACATTCATGCCAACCTTGTAAAAGAAATTACCGATGCCGTTTTGCTTTGCCGTGAACTGGGCATTGAAAAAAAATGCATTGTGGGCGGGTATGAATCATACCTGGTTGCGGGTTTGATGAAGGAGAACAACGTTTCGGTCATGCTGCGCAGGGTGCATGATTTGCCCATGCGGGAGGATGAGGATGTGGACTTGCCGTACAAACTGCCGTACCTGCTGCACAAAGAAGGAATCTTATTTTGCATTCAGAACGAAGGCGACCAGGAAGCGGCCAATTTGCGCAATTTACCATTCCAGGCGGCCACCAGCGCTGCGTATGGTCTAACAAAGGAGCAAGCGTTGCAGGCCATTACATTGAATGCCGCAAAAATTCTTGGACTGGATAAAAATTACGGCAGCCTTGAAGGAGAAAAATCGGCAACGTTGTTTGTTTCAGAAGGTGATGCACTGGACATGCGCACCAACAATGTGATCATGGCCTGGATCAACGGCAAAAAAGTTTCGTTAAACACGCACCAGAAAGATTTGTATAAGAAGTATACGGATAAGTATGGGAAAAAGTAAATTTTCATCGTAATTTACTATAAGAATAAATTATGCATAGGGTGGAATTGTTTGTTTTCTTTATGCTATTATACAGCTGTGGCGCAAGCCAGGAACTTTCCATGAATGCAAAGGCCGAACCCAACTATAAGGCCGTAGTTTCATTTACGGTGGAAACCCAGGAATATAATTTTGCAGGTTTTTCAGATACTACTTTTGAATGGTATAAGCATGCTCAACCCGAAATGTATACGCCCGAATACATCAAAGAGCAGGAGGCACTTGATCCCAATGCGTTTTCAGGACGCCTTGCAAGTTATTCCCTTGACACCTTGTTTTCAATTTCGGTTTATTGGCCTGTTGGTAAAACAGTTCATGAAAATGAGATTGCATTGTTGGAAAAGGATACGGTATGGACGTTAACCTGGATGAAAAATAACTATGACACAACAACAAAGGAAATAACCGGTAAACATGCAGGCTTGACCTGGTACAGTGCACATGATATTTTTGAATCGAAACAGGAACCGGCAGGTTTTGTGTATTTCGAAAAAATTACAAAAATCAGTGCTAAAACGTACATGGCAGCAGGAACGTTCATGTTTACCAACGAAAAGGATGAAAAACTGCGCTGGTCAAAAAACGGGAAATTTAAAATGAAATTTTTTACTGAATAAAGGCCGGTTTTTTTATCGATTTCGGCCTCAGTTTACGGAACGGGTTATTATTAGTTTTTGAGAAGTAAAACCGCTTTTTAAAAGATAAACTCCACCTGGCAAATTGCTAACATCAACTTCAGTTCTTATACCTGCTAATGAAATTTCTTTAATCACATTGCCCAACATGTCATACAGGAAAATTGAACCTGTGGATGTATTGCTTTCAATGGTAACTTTATTGCTTGCGGGATTTGGGTAAATAGTGAATGAGAAATCATTATCCATTTCCACCACAGCAACCAGACCTGAACATAGAGAAGAATCTGTCAGGGGTGTAGGTATGATGTTATAAGCAGGCATAACAGAAAGTACACCGCTTGAAACAGCGGTTGGTTGTGATACTGCAGGCACACTTAACGAAGACGTTGTAAACGTTAATGGAACATCATTGCAACCACTGCTTCCAATGGAATCTGTTTTTATAAAATATGTACTGAAAACGCTGTATGCGGGTGGTGCGGTATTGGCCAACAGATTGTATCCCCCATCAGCAGTTTGATGTACTGTAAGGCCATTTTCTGTATAACCAACAGGGTTATCATACTTTCTTGCCCATAGCAAATTCCCATTTGTATCGGTTTTAACAAGTAAAGCACCGTAATCAACAGAAAATGCACTACCAGTAACTATATAACCATTATTAATCGGTTCAACTAACCGGCCAAACTCACTGGTTGCACCTGTAATTTTCTTAATCCATAGTGGATTGCCAGCAGAATTTATTTTTGCAAGTAACATTTCCATTTCACCTGTAGAAGTGTTACTGGTATGTCCGGTTGCTATATAACCTCCGCCAGCAATCGGGCGTATATGAAAAAAATTACCGTTGTCATTTGTACCAAATTCGTATGTGCTTGACCACTGCAAGTTACCACTAGAATCAACTTTTACAAGATAGGCATCATAATCGCTCATTAAGGAAGTAAAACTGGATGAAGTTCCACCTATGATATATCCCATATCGCTAGTTTGATATACTGAATACGGGTAATCGTTTTTAATCCCACCATATGTTTTAGCCCATTGTACATTACCTACGTCATTCGTTTTAACAAGGTAAAAATCCTGTTGACCTGCGCCATAACTTTTTGTCATTCCACATATAATATAACCACTATCAAGTGTTTGTTGAACATAAGTACCATAATCATCAAAAGAACCACCCATTACAGTTGTCCATAAAAGATTGCCTGTTGAGTCGGTTTTAAGCAAAAGAATGTCACCTTGTCCAGCACCAAAACTATTGGTTACCCCAGTAATAATATATCCACCATCAAAAGTCAATTTCATATCCCAATCAACATCATCAGATGGGCCATGATATGATTTTTTCCAAATAGTATCTCCCATGGTATTTGTTTTAATTAAAACCACTTCGGTATTGGTAATTGTTGTTGTAGTGTCATAACCATGACCGCAAATAACATAACCCAGGTCGTTTGTTTGAATGCTTGCGTAACCCCAATCGGAATACAATCGTTGAAACACAACCTGTGCATTTAACCAAATACCTTGCAATAAAAAAAATATAAGTATTGATTTTCTCATATAAGCAAATTTACCTCGTTACCGTTTATGTTAGGTTTTTAATTAGATAAAGGTGCTATTTAAATATGCAAAGGCTATTAATGGCTTATCACTAACCGTTTTACGGTTAAACCGTTTTGTAAATGGTAAATTCCGCCTGGCAGATTACTTATATCTATTTCGGCTCGCATACCGGTTAATGAAATTTCTTTAA
>DASPJQ010000304.1:0-1876 GCA_035628535.1 Flavobacteriales bacterium
CTGGTCCGGTGGCGGGATGGGAAACACCCGGATTTAACGATGCAAGCTGGAACAGCGACCCGGGCGGGCTGGGATATGCTGACGGGGACGATGGCACTACAATACCAGGTACCATTAGTGTATATATGCGTAGAACGTTTACTGTTGTTGACACGTCACAACTACTACACGCGGTGTTTAATGCCGATTATGACGATGGATTTGTGGCGTATTTGAACGGGGTTGAAATAACACGATCATACATGGGACTTGGAGGCTCAACCACTGCCTGGAACCAGGCGGCTGATGCCAACCATGAAGCCACTATGTACAGCGGTGGAGCGCCCGATTATTTTACCATTGACAAATCCACTTTAAGCACCATGCTGGTTAACGGTACCAATACACTTGCCATTGAAGTGCACAATGTTGATGCATTTTCAAGCGACTTGACCAGTAATTTTTATTTGCATGTGGGCGTAAGTACAAGCACCGTTACCTACAGCCCTGTTCCCTCATGGTTTGTGGAGCCTATGGTTTTTACCGATTCAGATTTACCCATTGTTGTATTGGACACAAGAGGGCAAACCATACTGGACGACCCGCGCATTGTGATTGACATGGGTATAATTTATAACGGGCCAGGGGTGCGTAATTATATGACCGACCCGTTTAACGAATACAACGGTGAAATAAATATTGAACTGCGCGGTTCCTCGTCAGCCGGGTTTCCGAAACAAAGTTACAGTTTAGAAACGCAGGATACGAATGATGTTGCGCTGGATGTTTCCATTTTTGGAATGCCTTCGGAAAACGATTGGGTTTTATACCCGCCTTACACCGATAAATCATTGCTGCAAAATTTTTTAACCTATGAGTTGGGAAGGCTGCAGGGACATTGGGCACCGCGGTGCCGGTATGTTGAACTGGTGGTGAATGGCGATTACCGCGGCATTTACATTTTTATGGAAAAAATAAAGCGCGACAATAACCGCGTTGACATTGCCAAATTAACACCGGATGATATAAGCGGTGATGATGTTACAGGCGGTTACATTTTGAAAATCGACAAATTTACCGGAGGTGGCGATTCGTTTACGTCAAATTTTGAACCGTATGCAGGGGCATGGCAGGAAATTTATTTCCAGTACCACGACCCGAAATTGAGCGAAATGGTTACGCAACAAACCAATTACATTCAAACGTACGTTAACGATTTTGAAACGGCATTGGATGGGCCAACCTTTACCGATGCGGTTACGGGATACCCGAATTACATTGAGCCCATGAGTTTTATTGATTACTTTATCATGAACGAAGTGTCACGCAATGTTGATGGGTACCGTTTAAGCACATTTTTTTACAAAGCAAAAGACAGCGATGGCGGGAAACTGCATATGGGTCCCTTATGGGATTTTAATATTGCATGGGGCAATGCTGATTATTGCGATGGAGGATTGACAAGCGGGTGGGCTTACCAGTTTAACAGTGTGTGCAGTGGCGACTGGTACCAGATACCGTTTTGGTGGGAAAAATTACTGACCGATAGCAATTTTACCAATCAACTGAAATGCCGGTGGGAGTTTTTACGCAATTACAGCTTAAATACGGCTTATTTAATGAACATGATTGACTCATTGGCGTTGATGCTGGACGAGTCACAGGTGCGCAATTACCAGCGCTGGCCCATATTGGGAACATATGTATGGCCTAATAATTATATTGGTACAACCTACAGCGATGAGGTGGGTTATTTTAAAATCTGGTTAACGGCAAGGCTTACATGGCTTGACAACAATATGCCCGGCAACTGCAATGCTATTGGTATTGTTGAAGAAAACACCACAGAGTTTTTTACGTTTCCCAATCCGGCAACGGACGTGATTTATATACGGGG
>DASPJQ010000305.1:0-1942 GCA_035628535.1 Flavobacteriales bacterium
TGCGCAATGCGTATTTCACCAACCGTGAAAAAGATGCCGCACACCTTAAGTCCAATTTTGAAAACCGCGTAAACACCATGCTTATTTCACCACGCAGGTGGGGCAAATCGTCATTGGTTGAAAAAGTGGCCAGCCAGGTAAACGGCAAAAAAATTAAAGTCATCATCCTTGATTTGTTTCCCGTACGTACCGAAGAAGAATTTTTTTCACTTTTTTCAACCGCCATAATAAAGGCAACTTCCAATAAAGTTGAGGGGTGGATTGAAAATGCAAAATTGTTCCTTAAACAAATGCGGCCAAAGTTCACCCTGGGCCTTGATCCGGTCCAGGACTTTGAAATTATACTGGATTGGGACGATACGCCAAAGAATTATAAAGATGTTTTAAGTTTACCCGAACGTATAGCAAAAGCCAAAAACATAAAAATAGTGGTGTGCATTGATGAATTCCAGAATATCGGCAATTTTGATCAGCCGCTGGCATTTCAAAAACGGCTGCGCAGTGAGTGGCAGCACCATGAATACACCACGTATTGCCTGTTTGGCAGCAAACAACACATGTTGATGCAGTTTTTTGAAAGACAGTCAATGCCTTTTTACAAATTCGGTGAAATCATGTACCTTCCTAAAATTGAAGAAAAACACTGGATTAAATTTATTACAGGAGCATTTGAACGTACCGGTAAAAGCATTGCACCTCAACTGGCGGCCCTTATTGCCAATACGGTGAAACTGCACCCGTATTACGTTCAGCAGTTAGCACACCTTACCTGGATTACAACCTCCAAAAAAGCAACCATTGAAAGCATTCATGCCGCTGCCGAAAACCTGCTAAACCAAAACGGAATATTGTATTACAAGGATACCGAAGAACTGAGCGCCACACAGCTTAATTTCTTAAAAGCGGTTGCCAGCGGTGTTACAGAATTGAGCTCAAAAGATACGATCCGTAAATTCAACCTTGGTACTTCGGCCAACGTAAATAAAATAAAAGAAGCCTTATTAAAGCGTGAGTTTATTGACCTTCAAATGGGAAAAGTGGTGTTTATAGACCCGGCATTTGAATTGTGGATCAAGCGCACAATCTTAAAACGATCGCTATTTTAAATAATATCAATTGAAAATCAGCTGCTTAATTTATTTAAAACTAACTATTTGGTTAGTTACTACCTGGTTAGTTTTACTTATTGTTTTATTATTTTATACCGCAAAAAATGCTGGTCCAGTTTGACCGAAAGCACATAAACGCCCTGTGAAAGACCTTCCAGGTTTATGCTGGTAAGCCGATCCGTGAAAACATGTTTTGTATAAATGCGTTTGCCCTGAACATCGTGTAAAAACAATGCACTTGCTTTTTCGTAATACATACCAAGATTAATGTAAATGGTATTTTCAGCCGGGTTGGGATAAACCGTAACGTGCGCGCTCAAACCTTCAGGCGGTATGCCGGTTGTAACGGGATCGGCAACCCCGGTCACGCATAATTCAGCTATAAGAAGAGCCCCATCGGCATTGTTAAACCTGAAGGCCACTTTTTGTATTTGCGATAAATCAATACCTGTAAACTCAACAAGCGGTATTTTAACGCTGTTGAACATGACTTTTGGAATACACAGGAAATGCGAACCCGGTGGGAAATACAATGCATTGGTATAATCCTGCACGTTCACACCGGCTGTTGCATTAAAAACATCGGTAAGCTCAACCGTGAAATCCACATCGTTCCCTGAAAGGGAGGTGTTGAAATTAACCCCGCACCTGAATTGTAAATGTTTGAATCCCGAAAAGTCCTTGTAAGCTGAAGGAATAATGTTTTCCCACCAATCGGTTGTATCATTCCATTCAATTTCCATTTGTGGCATCCCCAATGCGCTGCCGCTTCCGCTGTGCGGCTCCTTGTCATGCGAAAAATCAACACTGCAATCAATTTCACCGGCATCATC
>DASPJQ010000306.1:0-3163 GCA_035628535.1 Flavobacteriales bacterium
TTTGTTTTCATGTTAAAGCACTAAAGGTTTACCGGAATAATAGTCCAATACCAGTTTCCGGAACACCAGTTCATACTGCGACTGAAGGAACGATGCATTTGCCTGCTGGACTGTGTTTTTTTGGCTGATCAATTCGAACAACGTAAGGTTACCGGCATTGTAGTAGGTTTCAAGATTTTTTAAAATGGTCTTTTGCAATTCAACAATTTCAACATGTTTTTGCATTTTCACGTTTGAAACGGTGTATGAATTCATAGCTGTTTCAATGTCTTTTTTCAATCCCAGCAACGTATTTTCCGTTTCGGTTTTTGAACGGTCATAACTTATTTGGGCAATTTGGACCGATGTTTTGTTGTTGCGGTTGGTAAGAATGGGTACCCGCAGGTTCAACCCTAAAAACTGGCTGAAATTGTCGCCTACCTGGCGGCCAAACGGATAATCGCTTTGAACCAGTGAATTTATTACTACGGGGCCGTACACCACTTCGGTAGGATTGGAATACAAATAACCGAGCGGCTGATCCAGGATTTGCGTATTAAACGTGTTTTGCTTGCGTGCGCTCGAATACCCGCTTGAAAGGCTTCCTGACATGGTGAGTGCAGGATAATAGCCAGCCCTGTTTATGGCAATGCCTTTTTGATAGTACAACTCGTTTGCTTTGGCATATTTAACCGATGCCATATTTTTTTCAGCTTCGGCATACACCGATTCAAACGTATAATCACTTAAACTTTTTAACACAGGCTCGATATCGGGGATTACCACATCAAACTGTTTGGTGTCAAAGGCGGCAGCATATTTAAGGCTGGTCAACGCATTGTCATGCAACAATATCAAATCGGTTTTACGCACTTCTTCATTCAGCGCCTGGGCCTTTAACTGCAGTAATTTATTTTGGTTTGACTTACCGGCATCAAACAATTTTTGTTCGCGGTCATACTGCCTTTGTGTTTGTGCCATTTGGGTATCCAGCGCGCTAATTTGTTGCTTGTACAAAATAACCTGCAGATATTGGTTGGCAATGGAAAGGGCCAGGTCATTTTTAATTTTTGCAATGTTTTCCTTGTTTGCTTCAATCATGAGGGCCTGTTGTTCCTTTGAGCGCGCAAATTTGAAACCTGAAAACAACGTAACCGAAGCGCTAAGGCTGAAACTATTGCTGAAAATGGTCTCGTTGGTAAACTGGTAGGTAAACGGATCAATTGAACGGCCGGAATTCATGTTTTGTGCAGCATTAAAGGCCAATGAAGGTTGTGCCGTAGCTTTTAATTGTTCAAGCTGTTCAAGGCTGATGTTGTTACCTTGCTCAAGAATTTTTATTTGCGGGTGGTGTGTCCAGGCCTGTTCAATACACTGTGTAAGGGAATACACCTGGGCTACCGCTGTTGAAGGCAACAAAAAAAAGCTGATTGGTAAAAAATTCATAAGCCCTTTCATAGTACAGCAAAATTACGTTAAGGGCTTAAGTGCCCCGTTTTAATACAAAAATGGCCGCAAACATAGTTGAACGGTAAAATTTCAGGCCGTTTGTTGGACCATATATATACGTTTGGTGAAAGATTTACCTCAATTATTTTACTTATTCGTGTATATTCGCCCAAAACACTTTTTTATGCGGCTACTAGTATCAGTAATCTTTTTTACGCTTGTATTGGGTATAAATGCCCAGGACAATGTTTTTCAGAGACCTCCCAAAGAAATATTGGACCTGATTGATATTAAACCTTTGCCTACGCCTTATATCAACCACGATGCTTCAAAAATAATTTACGTTGAAAATGCCGACCGGATGAGTCTTGAAATGCTGGCCGAACCCGAGCTTAAACTGGCCGGATTGCGCATTAACCCGCGTAACCATAACAAGGCCAGGATTAATCCGGCTGTTGGCGTTAGCATTATGGACCTAAGTACCAACAAAAAAATTGCTGTAGCCGGTTTACCCGAAAAACTTGCCATTTCCAATGCGCGTTATTCACCATTAGAAAATTATTTTTCGTTTGTAAACTGCCTGCCCGATAAGCTGGAGTTATGGATCATTGACCTTAAAACCAATATGGCCTCAAAAGTACCTGATGCCGTTTTATCGGCTGCGCTGGCATCACCTTATTATTGGGCGCAAAACGAAGAATACATTTATTTTTTTGACAGGGTTAACACAGACCCTTATCCCGAAGAAGTGGTTTTGCCCAAAGGCCCGGCCGTGCAGGAGTCAGGCGGTAAAAAATCAACCATACGCACATACCAGGACCTCCTGAAGAACAAGAATGATGAAAAGAAATTTGATTATTATGCCACTACACGCATTAAACGGTATGCGTTAAAAAGCAAAACAACCGAAAATTTTGCCGGGGATAAAACGTATACGGGAATCTCAGTTTCTCCAGATGGAAATTACATTATCACCTATGAAATAAATAAACCGTATTCCTATTTATTGCCGTATGGTTTTTTCCCTTCAACGGTGAACGCATTGGACAAATCGGGAAAGGTTGTGAAAGAACTGTCAAAAAAACCATTGCAGGACAATATTCCGCAAGGGTTTGATGCCTGCGAGCTGGGTATGCGCGATGTGGAGTGGCGTGATGATATGCCGGCTACCATTGTGTATGCTGAAGCCCAGGATGG
Organism: Flavobacteriales bacterium; assembly: GCA_035628535.1. Lineage (GTDB taxonomy): Bacteria > Bacteroidota > Bacteroidia > Flavobacteriales_D > UBA2798 > DASPJQ01. Next base: position 2,626 of record DASPJQ010000306.1, read on the forward strand.
AGGTGATCCGAAAAAAGAAGTTCCCTTTCGTGATTATGTGTATAGCTGGGATGCGCCTTTTACCACCCAGTCTTACCAGTTGGCCCAAACCATTAACCGTTACCGGGGAATTAGTTTCAGCGCAGGTAAAACAGCACTAATGACCGATGGGTTGTGGAAAACCCGTAACGAAAAAATATACTTGCTTGACCTTACTGTCAAGTTAGGCCAAAAAGTGATTTTTGATTACTCAACCGAGGATGCTTATAATTTACCCGGGAATTTTGTGTTGCAGGAAAATGAAAAAGGAAGTTACCTGTTGCTGACGGATAAAAAAATGACAAAGCTCTATTTGCAGGGCGAGGGATATTCACCCGATGGGAAAAAGCCTTTTATTGATGAATATGATATTGCAACGGCAAAAACAAAGCGGTTGTGGCAGGCTGACGGTAAAACAACGTTTGAGCGCATAGCAAAGATTGTTGACATTGAAAAAGGCGATTTAATTACACGTATTGAGAGCCAAAAACAATACCCGAATTACTTTAGACGCAATTTC
>DASPJQ010000307.1:0-4688 GCA_035628535.1 Flavobacteriales bacterium
TCGGTTTCAATGTTGTTGTCCTGCAATAATTTTTCCAGTTCGGGGTTTTCAGTGCCGGGGTTAAAAATGACCCTGCGCGGACGCAGTTGCACAAAATATTCGTAATACGGCTGCTGGTTTTTTGGATTCAAATAAAGGGTAATGGTATCGATTCCGGGAAAAATGGGTGTACCGGTTTTTATTTCAACACCATGAACAGTTTCAGCTTTTAAACCGATACCAAAAACGGTATGCCCGTGTGAAAGCAGTTTTTTTAAAGCTAAGTAGGCGTACCTGTCAGGTCGGGAGGTAGCGCCCATAATGAGTACATTCATAATTCAAGGGACCATCATATTCCTACTCCTATTACGCAAACATCATCCAATTGTTCTAATTCACCGCGCCATTCTTCAAACAATTTATCCAGTTTGGTTTTTTGTTCTTTCATGGGCAAATGGTGGTTTTCCAGCAAAATATCGCGGAACTGCGTGTATTTTAATTTTTTGCCCCTTGGTCCGCCAAACTGGTCGGCATATCCATCGCTTGAAAGATAAATGCGGTCGTTCGGGAATAAATCAATTTCCTTGTTGGTAAACCTGAATTCGTCTTCGCCAACATAATTTCCAATGGGGTGGTGGTCGGCCAGCACTTCCATAACGTTATTGTTGCGCACAATAAAAATCGGGTTGTTTGCACCGGCAAATTCAAGTTTGTTTTTCTCCAGGTCAATCACACAAATGGAAAGATCCATGCCGTCCTGTATTTTGGTGTCTTCCTGTTTTTGCCGCAACGTGGTGGTCACAATTTTATTCAGGTTGTTCAGTATTTCGGCCGGGTTGGTAATGTTCAGTTCATTTACAACCTGGTTAAGTGAATTGAACCCGATTATGCTCATAAACGCCCCGGGAACGCCATGCCCTGTACAGTCCACCACGGCAAATAAAATTTTATTGCCCTTGCGCTCGATCCAGTAAAAATCACCGCTAACAATGTCTTTTGGTTTGTACAATACAAACGAGTTGCGCAGGTAATTGCTGAAAACCTCCTCGGCCGGCAATATGGCCTGCTGTATGCGCTTGGCGTAAATAATACTGTCGGTAATGTGCTTGTTTTTTTCTTCAATAATTTCTTTTTGTTTTACAACCTCGGCCGTACGTTCGTTCACTTTTTCCTCGAGGCTTGCATACAATACCGCGTTTTCCATGGCGCTGGCAATGGAATGCGAGAGGTTGCGCAAAATGTCCATGTGATACTCGGTATAAGCATTCTCCTGGTAACTTTGAATGGTAATTACCCCTACCAGTTTCTCCTTTGAAAACAAAGGTAAATAAATAATGGAATGCGAACGTTTACCGGCAACTACCTGCTTAAGTTCTTTCACGTACTTATGGTAATCGCGCGGATAGTTGTTGGTAAAAATTTCTTTTCGGTTTTTAAAACACCAGCTGGCAATGCGGTCATCGGCCACATTGAATTTTACATTTTCCAGGCGCTGGCCGTCTTCCAAAAAACCTGGGAAATGCAGGCAGTTGTCTTCGGGATTGTAAATGCCAATGCCAAAGCTGGCCGCATCCATCAAGGCGTTTACATGGGTGTAAACGGCAGCCACAATGGTTTCAACCGAAAGCGATGCGCTGATTTCCTTGCTAATTTGCCCCAGCAATTTGGTGTCCTGGTAAGCTTTGTCAATTTCTGCCGTACGTTCCTGCACGCGTTCCTCAAGGCCTTCATACAGTTCGGCATTTTCAATGGCGCTGCCCACGTATACGGCAAGGCTTCGCAAAATATCGGTATGATAAGCGCTGTATGCATGTTTGGTAAAACTTTGCACCGTCATTACACCAATAAGCTTGTCTCGTGAAAACACTGGAATATAAATCTTCGACTCGGGAAGTTCGCCCATAGGGGCATCGTAATCTTTGGCTACGTATTTCCTGAATTCTTTTTCCCAATCGTTGATGACAATTTCCTCGTTGCGGTTAAAACAACGGGTGGCAATTTTATCGTCAGAAAGTTTGTATGAATAATCGGGCAGTTGTTCGCCTTTTTCCATTACGCCTGAAAAAAACAGGTCGCCTTTGAGCGGGCGCAGCAAACCAATACCGAAAACAGTGGCGTCCATAAGGCTGTTTACACTCTGGTATACTTTTGAAATGATTTTTTCAACCGAAAGGGTGGCTGAAATTTCTTTACCTATTTCCGAAATGATCTTCGTATTAGCAAACGTTTTTTCAATCTGTTCTTTTTGTTTTACAACTTCCTGCGTACGTTCGCGCACTTTTTCTTCCATACTTTCGTACAAACGTGCGTTTTCTAGCGCACTTGCAATGGATGTAGCGAGGTTGCGCAAAATATCAAGGTGATATTCCGTATAAACAGCTTCCTCAAAACTTTGCACCGTTAACACGCCCGTTATTTTATCTTTCAGGAAAAGGGGTAAATAAATAATGGACGTTGAATCCTTACCTGAAACAGGCGCCTGTATGTTTCCGCGGATGTAATTTTTGTATTCGCGCGAATAGTTACTGATAAAAATTTCTTTCTGGTTCCTGAAACACCAGGGAGCCAGGCGGTCATCGTCAACGCGGTAATAAAACGTGTCCATTTTTTCGCCCCGTTCAATATAACCCGGCATGCGTATACGCTGGGTATCGGGCTCATAAATACCAATACCGAAGCCTGTTGCATCCATCAGTGTATTTACATTCTTGTATACTTTTTCAATAATGGTTTCAACCGATAGCGAAGAGGAAATGTCTTTTGCGATCTGGCTCAGCAACCGCGTATTCTGGTAAGCCTTCTCAATTTCGGCCGTGCGTTCTTTTACGCGTTCCTCCATACCCTGGTACAGGTTGGCGTTTTCAATGGCGCTGCCAATGTAAATTGATAAACTGCGTAATATATGCGTGTGGTATTCACCGTAAGCATTTTTATGGAAGCTTTGCACGGTAATTACCCCTATGGCTTTGCCTTTTGACATGAGGGGCAGATAAATCATCGATTCGGGCATGTCGCCCTGTGTGGCCGCATAGTCTTGTTTTACGTACCGGGTATGTTCGGCAAACCAGTCGTTGATGATGATTTCGCGCACCGTTTTAAAACATAGCGTGGCAATTTTTTCGTCTTTGAGCGGGTAAGCAAAATCAGGCAGTTTTTGCTGGCGTTCCATAGCGCCTGTAAAAAACAAATCCTCGGTTTGCGGCCGGTGCAAAGCAATACCAAATACGGTAGCATCCATCAGGTTGTTTACACTGGCGTATACCTTGGCAATAATGGCATCGACCGAAAGTGTGGCCGAAATTTCTTTTCCTATTTCACTAATAAGGCGCGTATTCGAAAACGTTTTTTCAATTTGCTCTTTCTGCCGCACAACTTCCTGGGTACGCTCGTTCACCTGCTCCTCCATGCTGGCATACAGGCGCGCGTTTTCCAATGCGCTGGCTATAGATTGTGCCAGGTTGCGAATAATATCAAGGTGGTACTCGGTATAGGCATTTTTCTCATAGCTTTGTACGGTTACAAGGCCCGTTATTTTTTCCTGCAGGAAAAGCGGAACATAAATGATGGAAGCCGATTGTTTGCCTGCCGGAGCCTGCTTAATGCCGGAAATGTAATTGACATATTCAACCGAATAATCGTTGACAAAAATCTCTTTTTGGTTGCGAATGCACCACGAGGCCAGGCGGTCATCAACAATGTTGAACTCAATTAAAGGGAGTTTTTCATTGTTTTCAATAAATCCGGGCAGGCGAATAATTCCGGTAGTTTTGTCATACATACCAATGCCAAACATGGTGGCGTCCATAAGGGCATTTACGTTGGTATATACTTTTTCAATAATGGTTTCGATGGAAAGTGAAGCTGAAATATCTTTTGAAATCTGCCCGAGCAAATGCAGGTTGTCATAAGCTTTTTCAATTTCAACAGTGCGTTCTTTCACTTTTTCTTCCAACCGCTCATACGAACGGGCGTTCTCAATGGCAATGGCGCAATAAATGCTCAGGTTACGAATGAGGTTTACATGGTAATCGGTATACGCGTTGAGTGTAAAACTTTGTACGGTAATTACACCCATGGACTTATCGTCAAATTTAAGCGGCAGGTAAATGATGGAGCTTACATCGCGGCCAATAACCGGTGCGGCCCTTTCTTTCACGTACAACTTGTATTCTTCGGGAAAATTTCCGATGAGTATTTGCCTGTCGTATTTAAAACAGACCGTGGCCAGCCTGTTTTCGTCATCCAGGTCGTCATGGCTTTCTTCATGCACAACGTCTTCTTCAATATAGCCGGGGAAAACTATGGAATTGGTTTCGGGCGAATGAATACCGATACCGAACCCGTGTACATCCATAATCGTGCTTAGGATTTCGTACACGGTTGAGTTGATGGCCTCAACAGTAAGCAGCGAAGTAATTTTTTTTCCGAGGTCACTCAGCAAAACAAGGTCGCGCGAATAAGCTTCAAGTTCCCTCGCTTTTTGTTCCAGCGTTTGTTTTTCCTTCTCCATTTGCGTCATGCGCATTTGCATCTCGGTGCTTTTCAGTTTTTGCCGGTGCTGTTCGTGCATGTACTCTTCTTTGGAAGAGAAGAATAAAAGGAAATGTTTTTTAAAGTTTTCTAAATCGTGTTTGGTTTCGTAATACCTGAAAAGCGATTCGTGTATTTTATACCTGAACTCTTTCGAGTCGATTTCATTTGCAGTTTCA
>DASPJQ010000308.1:0-4597 GCA_035628535.1 Flavobacteriales bacterium
TTTTTTAATTGGCCCTGAAGGCGATTTTACTTCAGCAGAAATTGATTTTTTGCTTGAAAAAAACTGTGTACCGGTTACGTTGGGTGAAACAAGGTTGCGTACCGAGACCGCAGCTTTGTATGTAATGGCGGTGTTGAAGAGCAGGTTTGAGTAAGGCTGGTAACAGGCGTTTTTCGGGACTTAAAGGGCGTGCTACGTTTTTTCGTTCTTCGGTAAAAACAGGTAGTAGTTTTATTTTTTTACCAATCAATTCAACACCAGAAAGAATTCTTAAAATTTATTTCAAACAGATATTTTTCCTGGGGAGGCACAGGTACGTAATCGGATCTGATGTTATCCTGCCTGCGTCATCGTAATTTTAATACCATCTTTTAATTCAACCAGCTGAATGATTGACCGGTTGGTTTATGAAATGTTTACGGTTTTTTATACCGGTTCCATGAATCAACAACCGGTTCTTTCACACGCTGTTTAGCATGCCTAATCACACACTACACCATAACTGATTTCAGATAACTATATAACTAATCACACAAAATCCCTGAATTTCTTGCACGCGTCAGTTGTGCAGACACCTGTGCTGGTGCGTTCCGTTTACCCGTCCTATCTTTGTTTCAACATTCAGGCACGCATTAAACGCAAGCGGTACGCAAAGGGAGAATTGCGGAATCCGCGAGAGAAACAAAGGCGCAGAGCCGCAGAAATACGCAGAAGGAAAATTCAGCGGGAAATCTGCGGGAATATGCGAGAAAAAGGCGCGCAGAAAGAAAAAAGGAGAAATGTGTAGTTTGGTTAAGGCGCATTACCGGTGGGTTCCCTGATGGATGTAGTAGCAGGGGCCCCCGGTGATGGGCTATTGTGGGCTAAAAAGTTTGAGGTTTGGCGTTTTTTGACTGCAATGCCTGAAGCGTTTTGAAGCTCCCTGACCTCCAACGTCAAACCTCACTGTCGTTTTTTCCTGTTCATTTCCAGGAACGCATCCACTGCTGCATACGAACTGCCCACCTGTATAACAGCCCTTACAAGGTCGGTGCGGTTGCAGTTAAAATGTTTGGCCCAGTATATGAGCGACTCCTCGCTTGATATATCAACACGTTTTTGATGTGTGGGCTTTTGGGCATCGTCTTTCTCCATACAACGGTTCCAATGATTGTATTGACAACTAAACTCTGTACAGCAACAATTTACGCATTAATTTTAACTTTTGGAGCGTATTTCTACGTAAAAGACAGACACCGTATTTCTACGGTATTTTACCGTATTTCTACGTATTTTTTAACATTTTAAAAAATCTTAAACACACAGTTGCAGTAAATTGCGTAAGTATGCACCCCGTTTGTTTAAAAACACAATTTTAAAAGGTTATATTAGGGTTATTGTTTAACCTTTAAAACTTATTTACTATGGCCTGTACAGGAAACGAAGGGGGACCTATATCCAATACTGATGCCGAAACATGGATCAACGAATTTAAAGAACAGTATCCGAACGATGTATACGCACATTTGTTTGGAAAAAACAAACTCGCAAACGTCATAAGCCAAACGGGTTGCGTAGGCATACGCATTTACAATGCCATTGAGCCCAGTACTGGTAATAAAAAACTCATAATTTACGGGGTTGACCAGAATGGGGATGGATTAACGGGCTATATATTAGAGTATGGTTCACCTTGTCCACCATCATGTGGTAGGCCATAAAATTTATGACGTTAGAAACATTTTTAAATTATTTCAATCGACTTTCTTCCTATTCTGCAGTTATTCCGTTAATAATAGGAATTTTTTATATAAGAACCTTTAATCTTGTGTTAAAGGTTCTTTTTTGTTACCTATTTTTCTCGTTTTTATTTGAAATATATACAATATACCTGATACAGTTAAACCAGTATAATCTTTTTTCATATTATCTTTTCTCAGTCGTGGAATTTTCGATTTTCACTTTTATATACATGACATTATTTAGGTTTAAGCAAAAACTCAGTATCTCAATTATTTTTATACTTATTTTTATTCTAGTGGCCTATATTGATTATAATCACATTAATGGTCATGAACATATGAATGAGCTTTCAAGAAATGTCGAAAGTATCATACTAATCATCTTTGCAATTTTATTTTTTAGACATATCATTTTAAATCCCTTAAAAGAGAATTTAGTTACGTCTTATTCATTTTGGTTCAATACCGCTATAATAGTTTACTTTTCAGGTTCATTTTTTATTTTTTTATTTAGTAACTATATGCTCGATAAATCCCCCAGTACTTTTTTAGCCATCTATGCAATTCATTCATTTTTTAATATTACCTTTAATATATTACTGGCGGTAGCACTTACAAAAAAAACAAATGACGCCTAGCATCATCATCATATTCGGTTGTTTGGCTATGAGCATACTGGCCATTGGCATTGTGTTGTTTGTTATTGCCTATCAAAAACGTGTGCTTGCCAACCAAAATGAACTGGCTCAGGCCGAAAACCGTTTCCAGGCCCAGCTCATTGAGGCCACCCTTACCACCGAACAACAGGAACGTGAAAAAATTGCACGCAACCTGCACGATGATATAGGCACCTCGCTCAATATCCTGCGCCTTAACCTGGAGAAAATAAAACGCAACGCTTCAAGGGCCGAAACGGCCGAAAAGACGGCCGACACCGCCCTTGAAATGGTGAGCAGTACCATTCAGAACCTGCGCATGGTAAGCCGCGACCTTATGCCCGCCACCCTTACCAAAATAGGATTGGTTGAATCGCTTGACGAACTGTTCAAGCAAATAAATGAAAGCGGTGCAACCAGCATTGAACTGGTTGTTCCCGAAACCAATGCCAAAATTGACAACAAGACCGGGGTGCAGCTTTACCGCATTTGCCAGGAGGTAATTAATAATCTTTTAAAACACGGCAATGCCAGCGCAATTAAAGTTTACGTAACATTGCTCAACGAAAAAAATTTCAGCATGGAGGTGCACCACAACGGTGTAAAATTTACCGATGATGATGTAAAAAAACTATACGACCTCAATAGGGGAGTGGGGCTTAAAAGCATTGAAAGCCGTACGCGCATGATTAACGCTAGTATTCACTATAAACACAACGACCATGGTTCAATCATCGAAATCAAATCAGCTCAAGCGTAAGCAAATAACGCTGGGTATTGTTGACGACCATAGCCTGTTCAGAAAAGGTCTCATATCGCTGCTTGACGAGTACGAGGATATGAAAGTTGTGCTGGAAGCAGGTGATGGGCTTGAACTGCTTGAAAAATTAAAAAGCACACGTCCCGATGTGATTTTACTGGACATTGAAATGCCCAACATGAATGGCATTGAAGCCACCAAGGCCGTTCGCAAAAAATACAGCGACATAAAAATACTGCCTCTTACCATGCACAGCGAAGAACAGTTTGTAGTGCATTTGATGGAAAACGGTGCAAACGGTTTCCTGCTCAAAGACTATGGCATTGAAACCATTGTTGACGCTATTTACAGCGCCCACGAAACCGATTATTATTTTAACGAGAAGGTGTCAAAGGTCATGATCAAAAAACTGGTCAGGGGTAGTTTGGTTCGGCCGGTTTTCCAGGGCAATACCCTTAACGACCGCGAGATTGAAATCATACGGTTGATTTGCCAGGAGCTTAGCAGCAAGGAAATTTCACAACGCATGTGTGTGAGCATACGCACCATTGAAGGCATACGTGAAAAGATACTCGAAAAAACAGGCGCACGCAATACGGTGGGCATTGTAATATACGCGGTCAAACATAATATTATTGATTAATCAGGTTTGATGTTGGATATGCGCAGTGAAACAAATAGCGGTGCATTAACCGCAAAGGTGTTTGCAAAAGGCACAGAAAAAAGTTCTTGCAACGGCACAACATTACATGATTTATTCTCAGTACAACTCCGCGTCCGTGGTGTTTTGGTGGTAAAAATCCATAGATCCCGATGACTTCGGTCATAAGCGTTATCACGGTGCTACATGCTTAAAGCAGCATTAAAGTCCGTAATTCTACGCTAAAAATACCGTATTTCTACGCTTTTTTATTTGAAAACGGCAGAGTACCTTTAGTGCAGCAAAATCTCAGCCACATAGCGTTTGGCTGGTCATCCTTTGGATGACATCTGTCTACCTGTAGTATGGGCTGTGCCTTTCTTAATTGTGTGCTTTCTCATCAACTGCACATGCATCATTCAAGGTTTAAGAAGCGGCCGCCCATACTTTTCTTATAAAAAAGTCTGTTTCAGTACAACAACAAAAAATAGGTCCTGTGTTTTTCAGGAAGCTTTTTGTTATTGTTCAGTAAAATTTGCCCGGCCATTTATATGCATTTTTGGCCAGCCGTTTTTCCAGGGATTTATTTTTTGAGATTTTGATCCAGTAATTGGCTATCCTTACCGGTATTTGTTTCTTTTTTTCCTTCCTGTACAACAGGTTTTGATTTTTGTTCTTTAAAACTCCATGCCATGCAGGCCAGGAATACCAGCAGGGCCAACCATGATGAAGCCATGGTAATTTTATTACCGGTATAATAAGCCTTGGGTTTAAAACTGAATTCAATAATGTGTTCGCCTGCGCTAACGGGTAAGGCACG
>DASPJQ010000309.1:0-17090 GCA_035628535.1 Flavobacteriales bacterium
GAAAGCAACCCTGGAATCTAACGGGGAACGCACTTAAGTGTTTACATTTCAACTCTATAACGTTTTGGTTACCTACGTGCGTCAATTTAGTGTCACGCTAACTAAACATTGTGCTTTTTTTAGTATACTTGTGCCGCAAACCAGGAACCATTTGCGTACTTTTATCAACTATTTTGTAAACGCAGGTATAACCCCTGATACCGATCCCTATCGCAAACGCACCACGCGTTTTGTCAATTTATTTTCCATCATCACCATTATTGGCCTTTTGATCGGGCTAACCAATATTGCTTTTCTGGGCGGTAATTACCCGTTTCTTGTTGAAAGTATTTTATTTATTTGTTCATTTGCTACCATTCTGCTGAATAAAAAACACCTGTACAACGTGGCCATTTACGGGTACCTGGTATCGGTCAACTGTGCCATTTTTTACGTGAATGAATATTATGACATTACATCGGCAGCCTACATTTTTTACTTTCCGCTTATACTTTGTGTTGCCCTGCTGCACAATCCCGTAGCCGGGTTGGGTCAAACCGTTTCCTACTTCATCATTTCGGCCGGGTTCATTTCCGCTTCGCTGTTTTTTGAATATCCTTCGCTTAAAAACAATGCTATTCCGGTCAGCGACAATCACCTCCTTTTCATTTTTAATCTTTCATTTGGCGTAGTGCTGAGCATGTTGCTGGTAATTATGTTCATCAACCTCATTAACAAACAAAACAGCGAGCTTATTGAATCCCTTGGCAAAGAAAAAACAAACCAGGAGAAGTTAAGCGCTTCGTTGCACGAGAAAGAAATATTGCTGCAGGAAATCCATCACCGGGTGAAAAACAACCTTACGGTCATTTCATCGCTCCTGAATCTGCAAATCAACAACGCCACGCAAAGCGAGTCGCGCCAGCTTTTGTCAGATGCACGCAACCGTGTCCTGAGCATGTCATTGGTCCATCAAAAGCTCTATAAAGGCAGGAATTTTAATAAAATACAGTTTGATAATTACCTGGTTGAGCTCACCCGTGACCTTTTGTACGCGTCTCCGCTAAAAGATGTTATTCAATTGAAAGAGTCGCTCGAACCGTGTGAAATGGACATATCGCGCGCCATACCGCTCGGACTTATTGTGAATGAAATTGTGACCAACAGCGTTAAGCACGCTTTTAAAAATTATTCGGGCAGCGCCCAAATTACCATTGAACTTAAAAAAAACCGGGACTTTTATTTGCGCATCAGCGATAATGGTCCCGGTTTTGATTTTGAAACGAATAAATCTTCCACCGCTTCGCTCGGGCTAACCCTCATTGAAAGCCTGGCCGAACAAATTGATGGAAAAATTACCTGTACCGCTAAAAACGGTTCCCATTATGAACTTGTTTTTCCGTCCTAATGGGTATGTATCAAATCAGCCTTTCGAATGTTATCAAATGTTCCGGGATCATACAAAGGCCGTACTACTAATGGAACCCGTAAAATTGTAACGTGCTGCATCTTGTCGTGCGCCTCTATCACTAATGTAATCTGACGGTCGCTTCCCGCGGGTACATGAATGGGTGCCATTATATGAAACCGGCCGTTGTTATTATTGATTACTTCAAGGTTTCCATCATCCGGATAATCCAATAATATAATTTTCTTGAAGTACAATCTTCCGGTCCTGTTGTCTCTTATTTCAAATTGGGCGGTAAGCATATCCCTGTCAACAACTATTCCGTCAATGCGTATGGTATCGTGACTGTCAAAAACCTGTCCCTGTTGTGGGCTTGCAAGCCGTATCTGAGGGGCGTCTGTAAATGCTTTCTGTCGTGTATTCATGTTCTCTTTGTCGCATCCTGCAACCAAAAGAACCGCTGCTGCTATAACTATGAACTTTCTCATAAACTCAAATATTATCATTCATTCATTTTTACGTAATACAAGGCTATTTGTGTCGGCATTTATGTTTTTTAAACATTGGTTGCATTACTGAAACCAAAAAAGCGGTTAATGTAAGGATCCAATGTTTAAATGAAACTTTCTTGTAGAATTGCGCAAAAAAAACCGCGTGGTGGCGGTTTCTTTCTGTTATTATTGTTTATAATGAAATTCCAGCGTTTCGTCATCGTGGTGGTGTTCCAGCCACAGTTCATTGTTCTTTAATTTCAGGATATGGTAATCTTCGGCCCCGGCCCCTGTTTCATTGGAGATAAAGGTTATTTCATCTTTCCCGCCCTTAAAGGCCCAGGTGCCTTCGTCTTCACCTCCTGTATAATGAATGTGGTAGGTGCCCGATTTTTCAATATGGAACGTGGCATCGGAACCGAAAACAGCCGTGTAATCTGAAGTAATGTCGGTACCGTTTTCAGAAACGCTTTCAATTTTCCATTCACCCGCTATGCGCGCTTTTTTCGACCGCAGGCTTAACGATGGGCCTTCATCGTATTTGCTGCAAGAAGTTATAACGACCGAAAAAGCAACTATGGTATAGATTGTTTTTTTACTTACCGGGTAAAATTTCTTTTTCTTTGTGTTCGTGAAACGTAGTTCGGCAAATACCGAAAAAACATTATGTTTTGCCAATGCTTTGTATTTCATTTTGTTTTTGTTTTAAGTAAATACTTTGTTTGATTGAAATTATAGGAAAGTCCGGCCGCAATGCGCGAGGTTGCCGCAATTTTCCCTTCTTCCTGCTTTTCCCAGGTTTTACCCTGCGCTGAAAGTGTAAACCCGATGTTTTTATAATACGCATCCACCCCGATGCCGCTGTACAACATGTTCATGTTTGTACCTTCCTGTGCAAATACGCCATTGGTAAACTCATAATAATTCTGGAGCGCAGGAATAAAAACCCAGTTGCCGGCTTTCATTTTATAAAACACGTTCAGGTAGTGGGTGGTTGACGGCAACACCTGTTCTCCGTATGCATTTTTACTGCAAATTTTTCCGCCCGAAGCCAGGTTAAGCCCGAATTTTTTCCAGCCCGTTACGTAATTTAAGGTAACAAACACATCGGTAGTACCGGTGCCGCATTGCATAAGCAGGGGCAGGCGCTTTTCATTCATGCTGGCATGGCAGTTGCCCGTTGGCAGTTTAATACCCAGTGCGCCAACCAAACGGTGCTGCACGGTTGCAACCTCAACTTTACGTACAAGGTGATATGCCCCGTATACGGTTATATCGCCTAACCCGGTAATATGGGTTTTGGTTTCGCTTTGCAAAAAGTTAAACGTATTGAATGGTACCAATGCATTCAATTCTATTCGCTGATGAATAAAATATTTTACACGCAGTTCACTTACCTGGTAAATTTCATAGTCGGTATCGGAATACGTTGGTGTTGTGCTGCCGTGGTCATGCCCGCCATGCCGCAACTGGTTTTGCATAACCGGTTGGCCGGTTGGCGAAACCGCGTTGGCCGGAATTATTTTTGTTTCCGGAAACCAGGAATGGGTATGACCGGAACCGTAATACCCGTTAAATGCGCGGTACCGGTGCAATAGCTGTATGGAACTTTGGTTGTCATATGGCGTTATACCCATGTATGCACCGCATATGTCGCAGGGCATCACGTACACAGGTAGTACCATGCATAACCAAAGCATAAAAAGCTTTTGGTTTTTCATGATTAAAATAATAAATGATTAATGCGTCACGGCTTAGCACCGTAAAATTTGTGCAAACCGGGAAAATCTGTTAAAATTGTGGTTTAATTTTCAGAGCCTTTAGCAAGGCGGATGAAATACGCAACCGGAACCGTTGGTATTTACTGCGAAAAAATACGCTGTTTGAATGTTGAAATTAGCGTTATCAATTAAATTGCCCATGAAACCTCTTTCAAAAAAAACAAAGGTCTCGTGAATATCCTTTAAATTAGGTATTGACGGTTTATCGGGTTGCTCATCTTGTTTTTTCAACTGCTTTTGCATGTGACACCGGCCGTTGCAATGCATTTGGGGTTTTTGTTTATTGACGCAATAGGTTTTTGCAATATACGCTTTGTTGAGTTCGTAATAGCCCATGACAAGGAGCTTTGAAAACACCTGGGTTCCCAGGGCAAGCAAAAGCAATATGGCGGCAGCGCGTTTCACGGTTGGCTGCAAATGTAACGGGTTCAACCGGTTTTACCCCACTTTTTAATTGGTCTTTGGTTTATCAAAAGCCTAATGGCCTGAATGAGCTTAAAATGAATTTATGGCACTGAAAATCAACCAAAAGCCTTGTAGCTCAAACAAGTTATCAATAAATAAAGGCTTTCGTTTTTTACTTTCCGAATATGTTATACTTTTGCAGCGGTTTTAACGACCATTTTTACACAATTTTTGGCATGAACAGAGTTTTTAATCGCTTGTTTTTCAGTTTAATATTCCTGCTTTTGACCCCGTTGGCGGTTCTTTCCCAGGAACACGAAAATGAAGATCATCACGAGGGGCACGCAAAAGAAAAAGGTACCGGTGAAATGATCCTTGAACACGTTACCGATGCGCATTGCCTTCATTTTTTTGAAACCGAAACCTTCCACGCTACTGTTCCCCTTCCTTGCATTGTTTACGGTCCGAACGGCATTGATTTCTTTATGTCGTCAAACCTGTACGGCCACCATGGTGAACCGGTTCCATACACGGCCGGAAGCGGCACTACCTATGTATTGGACAAGGAAGTAATGAAATACGTAAATGAAAAAGGCGAACTGGTAACAGCCCTTGATCTTTCCATTACCAAAACAGTTTTAGGTTTATTCATCGGCATTGGTTTAATGCTGCTCATTTTTACCAAAATTGCCAGGCGTTACAAGACCAACCCGCTTTCATCACCAAAAGGCACGCAATCGTTTTTTGAGCCGCTCATCATGTTTATTCGTGACGATGTGGCCAAACCAGCCATAGGCCCGCGCCATGAAGCATTCATGCCATTTTTGTTGACCGTATTCTTTTTCATTCTTATTTGCAACGTACTTGGTTTGATCCCTTTCATTGGTGGATTTAACATTACCGGTAACATTGCTGTAACCCTGGTATTGGCTACTTTGGTGTTCATCATCACTTCAGCCAAAGCAACCGGTCATTACTGGATGCATATTATTAACCCTCCCGGCATTCCGTTGTGGTTGTTACCAATCATGATTCCCGTTGAAATTGTGGGCGTGATTTCAAAGCCGTTTGTATTGATGCTGCGTTTGTTTGCCAACGTTACAGCGGGTCACATCATTATTCTTGCCTTTACGAGCCTCATTTTTATTTTCTATGGAAAATTCGGTGTAGGCGGTGCGGTGGGCGCATCGGTTGTATCGGTGGCGTTCAGCATATTTATGAACCTGCTTGAGTTGCTGGTGGCGTTCCTGCAGGCGTACGTGTTTACCTTATTGGCGGCCCTTTATTTTGGTGGCGCTATTGAGGAAGCGCACCACGGGCATGAAGAGGCCCATCACTAAAATTGGTTGATTGTTTAATTTAAATAAAAAAGTAAAATGGAAAGTTTAAGCATTTTGTTACAGGAAGCCGCTGGTGCAACTACCGGTCAGGGTCTTGCTGCTTTGGGCGCAGGTGTTGCTGCCATTGGTGCCGGTATTGGTATCGGTAAAATTGGTGGTTCTGCGCTTGAGTCTATGGCACGTCAGCCTGAAATGATGGGCGACATCCGTTCAAACATGATCGTGGCTGCTGCCCTTGTTGAAGGTGCAGTGTTCTTCGGTATCGTGGTTGGACTACTTGTTGCACTCGGCTAACCAAGAAATGAAAAGGAAGAGTGAACGGTTGGTTCACCTTCCTTTTTTACCATTTTAGAAAGAGAAATTTTGGATTGAGAAATATAAAGTGAAATGATAATTTAGAAACCACCCCCGTTTTGACACACCCACACCAACTGTAAACTAGAAACTGTAAAATAAATATCACTATGGGATTAGTAACACCCGGCTTAGGATTAATCATTTGGACGACCATTGCCTTCCTGACAGTATTGTTCCTGTTAAAAAAGTTTGCATGGAAACCCATCATGACCGCCATTAAAAACCGTGAGGAGAGCATTGAGAATGCATTGAAAGCTTCTGAAAAAGCCATGGCTGAAATGGAAAACATCAAATCAAACGCTGAAAAAGAAGCAAAAAAAGCGCGCGAAGAACGCGATGCTATTTTGAAAGAAGCACGCGATTTGAAAGAGGCCATTGTGGGCGAAGCCAAAACAAAAGCCACAGCTGAGGCCGACCGCATTATAAATGCTGCCCGCGAAACCATTAAGAACGAAAAACTGGCCGCCATATCAGAATTGAAAAACCAGGTGGCTACGCTTTCAATCGAAATAGCTGAGAAGATGCTGAAAAGCGAACTTTCGGCTGAGAATAAACAAAACACCGTGATCAACAGTTTAGTTGACGACATCAATTTGAATTAATTAAGGCATGAAGGGAACTAAATCAGCATCACGTTACGCAAAATCATTGATGGTATTGGCTATTGAGCAAAACCTTCTTGAACAGGCCTATGCCGATATGAAGTTGATTGACGATACCTGTGACCAAACCAAAGAGCTGCAATTGCTATTGAAAAGCCCCGTGGTAAAGGCCGATAAAAAAGAGGCCATTATGAAAGCGGTTTTCAAAGGGAAGTTAAGCGCCATTACCGAGCAGTTCGTTCAATTGATTATACGCCACAGGCGTGAAAATATTTTGCACGAGATTTCCGACAGTTTTGTAAAACAATACCAGGCCTATAAAAAAATTGATGTGGCTGAAATCATCAGCGCCATCCCGTTAAAGGCCGACATCAAAGCCAACCTTGTTGCTCAATTAAAAAAACAGTCGGGGCGCGAAGTGCTGGTGAAAGAAATTGTGGACCCAGCCATTATTGGTGGCCTTGTGGTACGCATTGGCGATAAACAATATGACGGAAGCATTGCGCGTAAATTGAACGATTTGAAGAAAGACTTTTCAAAAAATCCATATGTGCCGAGCTTTTAAAGAATTTTAAACAGGAACGATATGAAAGAAAACACACACTAAACCCACTCCCACACCTCCAGGAACGAGTAATTCGAAAACTAAAAAAAGAATTTAATTTTAACTAAATAACATCACAATGGCAGAAGTAAAACCAGCAGAAGTATCAGCAATCCTACGCGAGCAATTGGCCGGATTCAAATCTGCAGCCGAATTGGAAGAAGTAGGAACCGTATTGCAGGTAGGTGACGGCATTGCCCGCATCTACGGCCTTAGCAACGTTCAGTCAGGTGAGCTGATTGAATTTGACAACGGTTTAAAAGGAATCGTATTGAACCTTGAAGAAGACAACGTAGGTGCTGTATTGTTAGGCGCCTCAACCGATATTAAAGAAGGCGATACCGCCAAGCGTACCGGGTTGATTGCATCAATCAATGTGGGTGAAGGCATGCTGGGCCGCGTGGTTGATACACTCGGAAATCCTATTGACGGTAAAGGCCCGTTGAAAGGCGAACTGTTTGAAATGCCCATTGAGCGCAAAGCCCCTGGTGTAATTTACCGCCAGCCGGTAACTGAGCCGTTGCAATCAGGTATCAAAGCCATTGATGCCATGATTCCTGTAGGGCGCGGCCAGCGCGAGTTGATCATTGGCGACCGTCAAACCGGTAAAACAACCGTTGCCATTGATACCATCATCAACCAGAAAGAATTTTACGATGCAGGTCAACCGGTATTCTGTATCTATGTAGCCATTGGCCAAAAAGGTTCAACGGTTGCAGGAATTGTAAAAACACTGGAAGACCGTGGCGCCATGCCGTACACGGTAGTTGTTGCCGCTAATGCAAGTGACCCTGCTCCCATGCAGTTTTACGCTCCGTTTGCAGGTGCCGCCATTGGCGAATATTTCCGCGACACAGGACGCCCTGCGTTGATCATTTATGATGACTTGTCAAAACAGGCCGTTGCTTACCGCGAAGTATCGTTGTTGTTGCGCAGGCCTCCGGGACGTGAAGCCTACCCCGGTGATGTATTTTACCTGCACAGCCGTTTGCTTGAACGTGCTGCCAAAGTAATTGCCAACGATGCCATTGCTGCACAAATGAACGACCTTCCGCCTTCACTCAAGGGAAAAGTAAAAGGTGGCGGATCATTGACTGCACTACCAATTATTGAAACACAGGCCGGTGACGTGTCGGCATACATTCCTACAAATGTTATTTCCATTACTGACGGGCAGATTTTCCTTGAGTCGAACTTATTCAACTCAGGCGTGCGTCCTGCTATCAACGTGGGCATTTCGGTATCGCGTGTGGGTGGTAACGCGCAAATCAAATCCATGAAAAAAGTGGCCGGTACCTTGAAACTTGACCAGGCCCAGTACCGCGAGCTGGAAGCTTTTGCAAAATTTGGTTCTGACCTTGATGCCGCTACAAAAGCCGTATTGGAAAAAGGAGCGCGCAACGTGGAAATTCTGAAGCAGCGTGAAAATTCCCCCTTGCGTGTTGAACAGCAAATTGCCATCATTTATTGCGGAACAAAAGGTTTGTTGCAAAAAGTTCCTGTAAACAAGGTGAAGGAATTTGAAACCGAGTTCCTGTCGTACATGGAAAACAAACACAAAGATACTTTGAACGCATTGAAGGCCGGCCAGTTTAGCGATGAGTTGACAGGCGTACTGGAGAAAGTGTGCAAGGAATTAGCTGACAAATACGGAAAATAATTTAAGGAATAGTTGAATGGCTAACTTAAAAGAAATACGGGCGCGCATTGGTTCGGTAAATTCAACCAGGCAAATCACATCGGCCATGAAAATGGTGAGTGCCGCTAAATTGAAGCGTGCATCCGATGCGGTTATCCAGTTGCGCCCTTACGCCAATAAATTGCAGGACATTTTATCGAACCTGAGCGGCAATGTTGAAACAAAGTTTGCCGTGAACCGCGATTTGAAAAACGTGTTGATTGTAGCCATTACGTCAAACCGCGGTTTATGCGGTGGTTTCAACAACAACGTAATCAAGGCGGCCAATAAAATCATTGGCGACTACCAGGGCAAGTGCAATGTGGCGGTGCTCAGCATCGGTAAAAAGGCCAGCGATTTTTACAGACATACCTCATACAACATCAAAGGCAGCGATTTGCCGCATCACATCAACGAAATTTTTGATCACCTTACCTATGACGAAGTATCAAAAATTGTGGTGAACCTCATGAACCATTACCTGGATGGCAGCATTGATAAAATTGTGCTGGTGTACAATAAATTCAAAAATGCCGCTGTGCAGGAAGTGACTACTGAGCAGTTTTTACCCATTGTTCCGCCTGCAACCAAAGGCAAAAACAACACCGATTATATTTTTGAGCCTTCAAAAGATGAAATTGTTGAATTGTTGATCCCGAAAACCCTCAAACTGCAATTGTTTAAGGCCTTGCTTGATTCATTTGCCAGCGAGCACGGTGCGCGTATGACCGCCATGCACAAAGCAACCGATAACGCAACCGAAATGTTGAAGTCGCTTAAATTGACCTACAACAAAGCGCGCCAGGCGGCCATTACCAACGAGATTTTGGAGATTGTTGGTGGAGCTGAGGCGTTGAATGGTTGATGTAAAAGATTAATCGCTTAATTTCAAACAGAGAAATTTAACTCCATCATAATTTTATTTATTGAGTCGTTGAACTTCGTTTCAAGTAATGAAATATCTTAAGACCCTAATGGAAACATTGGGGTTTTTTGTGCCACAAAACAGCTGCTGTTGTTTACAAATTAAATACGGGGTTCCGGAAAGTCGTAAGCTTGTTTCAAACCGAATTTCATACTATTGTTGATTATGAAAAAAATTATTCTTTTTGCTTGCGTGACTCTTTTAACGGAAAATGTATTTAGTCAAGATTGGAACGGCTATAGTGATCCTGCGTTGGACAAAGAGGTATGGGACGTGTTTAAAAAAAGCAAATTATATGTCGTTCTTGAAAATAAAGGAGACAGTACATATGAAAAAAGTTTCATGAATGAATTTAAAAAACGTTGGTCCTTTAATGAAGTTGAATTTATTGGCATAGCAAAAAAAGATTCGTTGATGAGCCAATCCGGTCATTTCTTTTTGATGCTAAACACCATTGACCGGAGGCCAGACTCTTACCTCGCAAATGCGTTTAACCAGGAAAAGTGGTTTTCCATTTATCAATTCAATCCGGGCCAAAAAGACCAGTCATGGAAATCGCTGGCACATGTCACCTACTACGCTCATTCGGCAGAACCTGAAACGTATATGCCCATGTTCATTAACTACCTTCAATGGTATTGCAACCTTGCCGCCCAGGAAAAAATAAAAGGGAAACGCGCATTTGGTCAGTTTATTGGAGTAGATTTTCCGGATACGAAAGAACAAGTGCACACCAAACCACTGTATATACTTGACATTTATTTAAATAAATTCATTGAAAACCTGGCCGATGTGAAAAAATGGTACTCGGCCGATGTGTATGTGGTTACCGAAAACGAACTCAAAAACATACTCAAAACAAATGACGATATAAATATTTATTCATGTGAATTGGAGTCAACCATGGCACGTACCAGTGTCGAAAAAAATGGCGATTTTGTAAACAAAACATACAGTTATGTTGGCGTGTCTTATTCCTTTGTACATCATGCCAAAACAGGTGAGTTGCTCTATAAAAAATACATTCAGCTGAATGCAGCCAATGCTCCTGGGGTACTCAAGTTTATGCTAAAAGAATGGGATAAATAGCCCGTCAGATTGATTTACAAATAAAGCATACCATGAGATTCCGGAGACTGTGGGTGGAGCGGGAACGTTGAATGGATAGACAAAGAGGCGCGAGACATTAGACGCGAAAAAAAACACAGACCCATCGGAAATCCCGGTGGGTTTTTTGTTTCCTCCTTCAGTAAAAGGAAGATACCCTTTCACACACCGCGGGTAACTGATAGCAAGTAACTGTTAACTGCTTCCCAACGGTGGATTTTTTTGTTTTATAAATTATCGGGCGGGTTTTTTATTTTTTGGAGGACCTGGTTGGTGGTTTGCGTATAAATCAACATGGTTTTAATGTTGTTGGGTCCGATAATTTTTTGATGTTCCGTTGGAAAAACTACAAATTGTAGTCAAAACTAAGAACTCCATTTCTTACTTTTGCATTAGACTAACACACACATCATGCACATTCGCCAACACAATTTGCGCGGCCGGGCGGTTTATGGCCTTCATTTTGGGTATAACCCTGTACTCAGCAACCAGCTAAAAAAGGAATATAAAGCACAATGGTCCCAAACCCTCAGATGCTGGTATATTAATAGTAAACCACATAACCTGGTTAAATTAAAAACGTGGCTTACCAAAGTGTATTCCCATGAACTGGTTTTTGATTGTGAGAGCCAGCAAGTGTTGGACGCATATACGCCAATGTCTGGCGTTACTTCACAGCTGGAACAATTCAGTACCTGGTTGAGGCAAAAGCGTTATAGTGAATGCACCATTTCAAGTTACTGTGAAACCTTGCGCGCATTTTTTATGTTTTTCAGGAGTAAGCCAGTGATTGAAATCACTAACCAGGATATTATACGTTATAATACGGAGCATATTTTACAACGCGGGTTGTCACATTCCTATCAAAACCAACTTGTAAATGCTTTAAAGTTATTTTTTTCACGGGTTGTGGGTTCTGCAATTGTAATACCCTCCATTGAGCGGCCGCGTAAAGAGCATAAATTACCCAATGTGTTGAGTAAGGAAGATGTGAAAGCTATACTTGAGGCGCCCTTAAACATCAAACACAGGGTTATGCTTAGCCTTATTTACAGTTGCGGGCTACGTTGTGGTGAATTACTGCATTTAACTCCTCAACACATTGACAGCAGCCGCCAGTTAATTATAATAAAAAAAGCCAAAGGCAATAAAGACCGGGTTGTACCCCTGAGTCCAAAAATTCTCATTATGTTACGCGAATATTACACTGCTTACAAGCCAAGCCATTACCTGTTTGAAGGGCAAAAAAAAGGCATGATGTATGATGCGCGTAGTTTACAGCAAGTGCTAAAACAAGCTATTAAGAGAGCCCATATTAAAAAGCCCGTCACGCTTCACTGGTTACGCCACAGTTATGCAACCCATTTACTGGAGGCTGGTACCGATTTGCGGTATATCCAGGAACTTCTGGGTCATAACAGTAGTAAAACCACTGAAATTTACACGCATGTAAGTACCCGGGGCATCCAAAGGATCATTTCGCCATTTGACAGTTTATGAATAAAATTGGTATATTTGATACCCGCTATAAAGTTTCGTCTATATACCGGTTTTAGCTGGATAGGCGCTAAAGTTTAGCGTGTATAAACAAGTTATAAGCAAGCCTAAGACGACACGACAACAACAGACTGACGACTGCAAACTAAATAGGTACACGGATAAACCATTTTGACAAGTGACCAACGGACAGACAGTATTTACAAACAGACAACAAGAAAGCCGACACTCAAACCAACCCTTCTGTATTTTTTATTTTCCCCACCGCACATTTTTTTAATTCAATTTTAGCCAGCCCACATTTGGCACATTTGCTTTTGCCACGACACACAAAGCCAACCCTTCGGCAAAAGCAAAAGAGCCAAATCCTCCACCCGCAAGAATGATCTTACTTTTGACTTCGTTTCCCAGTTGGATAAACAAAGTGCTTTTCTTTGAATTCAGAAATTTCATCTTTTAGCTTTTTATTGGCATTGTGTAGTAACTCGTTCTGTACTTTCATGATACTAAGCAAATCGTGCATAGCATTCAGGTTTTCCAATTGACAGGAAACGAGTTCTTCCAAATCGGCTTTTGTATAGTTTCTCATAGAATATATATTGAAATGCAATACAAATATATATCAAATTATAATATTTTACAATACATTTTTATATTATAATTTAACACACTGAAAAAGAAGTTATGAACAGGCCATAATTTTCTATATCAAATGGCTTTATAAAACTCCCTTAATGGCTGATAATCAGATGAACAGGATTAAAGAAGTCCTAAAAGAGCAAGGAAGAACGCAAACATGGCTAGCTGAAAAAATCAATAAGAGCTATGTGGTAGTTACGAACTATTGCAATAACAATGCGCAACCGAGTGTCGAGGTTTTAAGAAAAATCGCGAAAGTGCTCGATGTAGACGTACGAGACCTTTTAGTTTCAACAAAGTAACGATGGCTGACTTAAATATAAATTTGGTAAATGCTTTTGATGGAGTTCTCGATAACTTAATTGACGGGGACACATATAAAAATTTACCTCCTAAAGGCCCCATCGATCTTCCTTCCGCTTCTGATGAGGAATTAAATGCACTTGATCAAGATAAATACGGGCAGGATGAAAGAGAAGATTTTCCAGATGATGATGAGTTCAAAATAAAATTGGTAGAAACTGCGGCAATAAAAAAAGTCAACTTGCCAAATGAAGATCAGTTGGACGGATTGAGTGTAATTGGAATTAGTGGAGACAACCAAAGAATTTTAACCACATCATTCCACCTTATTCTTTCGAGAACTAGTTTGGTTAATTTTAAATACACAAAAGGTTACGATAAGCCCTATTTTTATAATAGATACCGCAACTCTGCCGCAATCACGCTCCTTGACAACAATATCTTTGATGCGCCATTTCGCCTTCACTGCGATACAAGCCTGGTAGAGTCAAATGATAGTGTGCCGATTCTTGATTCAATACTTAAGAGTACCGGTAAGCCCTTTTTATTCAGATATAATCATGAAAGATCAAAAAAAGCACCCAACTCTCATTCCTTAGGTCTTGCCGTCAAATTTCAACACACTTTGGAATTAGCGGCTCTTAATGATACTGAGTTTGCGCATAATGGTATTACAATTTGTTTAAAGGATGGCGCTATGTTTTCAAATAGCACACAACTTTCTGATATAAGAAATGGATTAAGAAAACTATTGTCTTGGTCAGACAAGAAGCAGATTTATGTAGCAGTTTCAACGCAAGTTTCCGATTCCAGAGTTCTGATTAATACATTATGCAATAGAGAAGATCTTATACAGGAGTACTTTCCAGACCAGGGAATTACGACAGGAATAATAAAGTCCTTTGGCACAGATACATTATTACTAAAAAAAATACTTAGACCTGGATACAGAACACCGCTCACAGAGTATATTGAAAGAACTAGGCTTGGAGCCTTGGTCAATGATGACCCTAATATTTCAACCGGGGTTGAAGGATTAAAACCAGTTACTTGTTACTATCAGCGTAGATCAAAACCATACAATTTTATACGGCTTGAGATACCAAAGTTTATGTGGGAGGAGAATAAAGAATTGACTTTGTTCGCAATATCGGTCGCTATTTGGCAACATGAACTCGGGGTGACAAAACCACTGGTATTGCAGGCGGCAGAAGAAAGGTGCAATCTAAAACATGATAAAAGAGTAATTGAGCAACAACTTCAAGCTGCATTTGACAAAAAAAATCTAGAACTCATTGAGTTTATAAATAATGGCTAAAAAAATTATTATGGACAAATTAGAAGTGGCGAAACCATATCATGACCTTGACTCCCCATTTTCAATAGATAAGAATGGGGCAATAGCGGAATATGTAATCAACGATCCGGAAAAAATGCCGGAACTTGCGTTGGGCGCTACGATCTTAATTCGAGATAGAAGAAAGGAATCGTTGGAAAGTACGCATAAGGATTTTTGGTACGCGGGCCGAATAATTGGACTCAAAGCTGTTTCACCATTCAACCCTGAAAGGACCAGTATGCTCTACCAGGATGATGAAAGTATGGATCCTTCAAAACCTTTGGAAAACGTTAATGGCCCGCATACACATCAGCCGATGGTAATACAAGTTTTTCTTAGCAAGGAGCTGACGCTATTGGACAACGCAAATAAGATTTACCAGGAGTCTGCTATTCAAAGACCACCTTCTGGTGTGAGTCGTTTATTTTTTCCTAAACTGCAAAGACAGGAAAATGACCAGTCACCGTTGTTGAGGGATATTTTAAGAGTTCCTGAAGAAGGATTGGAGCTAGGAATGATTGGTTTTGGTAACAAGCCTTATGGCTTGGAGTCACGCAATTTTCTTCCTTACAAATGGAATATCAACAAGCTGGACAACAAACATATTTTTATAGTGGGAGAAAGTGGTTCAGGTAAAACCGTTTTTCTCAAAAACCTAGCATACCAAATTAAAAAGGCTGATCAGAATAACCGAGTTATCCTGACAGATGTCCAAGGGGACATAGCCCAATTAGCTTTATGGGATTTGGTAGACAAAGTTCCCGCACAAGGCTGGCAGGATGAAATTTCAAGTACTGATTACGAAAATGCAAAAAAGACATTTGGTGACATTCGTCTTATCGTTCCAATTACTAAGGATGAGTCAGATCTTGATGATGTGACTGCCCTAATTGAATTAGCACAAAGGAAAAATGTTGATGTCCGAAAAATAGGATTAAGGTTTCAGGATCTGGAATCCCCAAAAGATGCCGAATACCTCTACAGAACCAGTTCTGACCAAGTTGCCCTATTGCTTGAAGATATTGCAGATGGACTGCAAAGCAATAATGAAGCGACCTCGTTAGCCAGGCTTCAAACAGCTATCTCCAGGCTATTAAAAAACAATCCTGTCGGATCACAAATAACATTGCCAACCAATGGTGTTCCATACTATAGGAGCACTTTTGAAGCAGCTAAAAGGGCATTAAGATCGCTTGAAGAATATTTTGATCTTGATCCTCTCGCAACTCAAGAAGACAAGAACCCTCTTGATGATTTTGATTTCCCGGGTACTGTTATTTTTTATTTAGATCATCTGAATCAAGACGAAAGATTTATGTGGGAAATGCAATTAGTTAGTTGGTTGTACAGAAAGAAGAAGAAGATGGAAAAAACCTATGTCTTCTTTGATGAAGCCCATCAAATTATACCAGATGAAAAATTTACCGGAACAGGAAAAACCAAAGAGATTTTCAGTCGTCTAAGAGCGAATTTTGAAAAGCTAGCTCGAGAAGGTAGGAAGTTCAGATTAAATCTTGTATTGAGCACTCAGAGTCCTCAGGATCTTCATCCAATTGTCCCAGAACAATGCCCAACAAAGATTGTGATGAAAATAAATCCTAAGAATGCTGATTATGTTTTTCTGGACAAAGAATTGGCGCTTGTGGCAAGTAGTTTTAGTCAAGGGCAGTTTTGGATTCAAAGCCCGTTCAATGGAACTCCTGATTGGATAAGAGTTCACAGTATTGCGCCTCCAGTACCACATGAACCTATGGATAATACATATAGAACGAAACTACGGGAAGGGGCAACAAAGAATAATAAAAGAAAGTGATGGAACTCAAGAGGCGAAAAGCATACGGGGAGCCTGTTATCTGGAGTAATGAAGATGAGAAAAAACTTCTTTCATATTTAAAGAAGGAAACTTTCGATGCGAATAAATTAAAAGAGATTTTCCCCAAAAGGACTTTGCCAAGTATTCGGAGTAAAGTAAGAAAACTACGAATAAAGCATGATTTGTTCGGTGCGACTTACAGGGATGATAAAGGAGATTTCACAATCCAAGTTGCCAAAAAGGTAAAGCCTAAAATTGTTTTCGATGCTTATGCTGGGGCTGGTCATCAAACGTTCAAATGGATTGAGTTTGCCGATAAAGTATTTGCAAGCGAGAAAATGAAATCCAAATTGAATCAATTTGAAAGATCAGCTAAAAAGAATGGATTTATCAAGAAGAATACAAAGGGAAATCTCTGGAAATTGTATGTGAAAGGACAAAAACAAATCTATTTTTATTTGGGCGATGCTATTGCTGCTGCCGCAGATTTAAAAGTGAACCGGATAAATGTTGACGTAATTGATCTGGACACATGTGGTTCAACGTTGCCCGCACTTCCAACATTCCTGGTATTGCTGAAGCCGAAACACATTCTAATAACGCATGGCGAATTTCATTCCATGAGATTTGAGAGAGAAGATGTATTAAGAAGATTATTCATGCACAGAGACATTGGTTCAAACCCTCTTCCGCTCGATGTAAACGAAATGAGTAACGAGCTCGACAAGGCTGTAAAAATTATTGCTTTGCGGGCTCACAATGAGACCAAAGATTCATTCTGGATGACTCTCAAGGATGAGACTTGGTTAGGTAGCAAATTCC